>JBAVZT010000431.1:0-5887 GCA_049588955.1 Rhodanobacteraceae bacterium
GCCGAAGGGCGCGCGATCGCGACCGAACCGCGTGAGGCGCGTTGGCGTGCGCTGACGCCGCAAATGTTCCGGCATGGCGAGCTGGCCGCCGCACTGCGGCGCCTGCGGGCGGATGGCATCGAGGCAACCGACGAGGCGATGGCAATGGAATACACCGGTCACAAGCCCTTGCTGGTCGAGGGCAGCGAGGACAATATCAAGGTGACCACGCCGGCGGATTTCGCGCTGGCGGCGTATCTCGTGAAGCGCGGACCAGGGACCCTCTGAAAGCCACGTTTACCTTGAATATTCCTGGGACAGGCCACGTCTGTCTGCGCGCAGCTCGTGGTTGCGCCGGCTTGAAAGACCGCCAGTCTTTCTGCGCCAACGCGCCGCAATCTGCACACAGACAGACAGGGTGACAGCTGCATCAGGTTCATCAGAGGGTCCCAGGGGCCGAAGATCAGGGAAAGGCAAGGGAGGCGAACATGGTGGTCATGCGGCACAATCAACGGCATCGCGCAGCATGGATGCCTCGGTGGCGCGTGGCTGCCGACAGCCTGGTTTGGCATCCGGTCCACCTTTGTCTCGCGTTTCCGCTTCCCGGTTGCTGATCATGCGAATTGGTCAAGGTTTCGACGCACACGCATTCGGTCCGGGCGATCACGTCATGCTGGGCGGCGTGCGCATTGCGCACGATCGCGGGTTGATCGCACATTCGGATGGCGATGTGGTGATCCACGCGTTGTGCGACGCACTGCTCGGCGCGATCGCCGCGGGCGACCTTGGTCGTTATTTCCCATCCTCGGATCCGCGCTGGATGGACGTCGGCAGCGGACAGTTCTTGCGTCACTGTGCCGGACTGATGCGCGAATCGGGGTACCTGCTGGTCAACGCCGACCTCACCGTTATCTGCGAGCGACCGAAAATCGCGCTGCACGCGGACGCGATGCGCGTGAATCTGGCCGACGTACTCGGCTGCGAGACCGGTGCGGTCGCAATCAAGGCCACCACGAGTGACGGCCTCGGTTTCACCGGACGCGGCGAGGGCGTCGCGGCCATGGCGGTCGTGCTGTTGCAGGAAGACGGCGCGCCGGCGACGTCGGAACCGCATTCGTGACCGAAGTCGCGCAGCTGCCGTACGCACACGGTGGTCCGCCTCTGCGCGCCGTCTTGCGCGCGACGGTGGAGGATTTCGAGGTCGACGAGGAACTCGGCTTTGAGCCGAGCGGCAGTGGCGAGCATGTGTTCGTGCGCATCGAGAAGCGTGAAACCAACAGCGAATGGCTGGCCCGTCGGTTGGCGGCATTCGCGGGGGTTGCTCCCGTCGCCGTTGGAATCGCCGGCCTGAAGGATCGCCGCGCGTTGACGCGACAAACGTTTTCGGTGCATCTGGCCGGGCGTACGGAACCGGACTGGCGCGCGCTGGATATTCCCGGAGTCCGCGTGCTGTCGACCGCGCGCCATCATCGCAAGCTCAAGCGCGGTGCGCATCGCGGCAACCGCTTTCGGCTGCGCCTGCGCGAGGTCGCCGGCGATCGGTGCGAGGCGGATCGCAGGCTCGGTGTCATCGCAACGTGCGGAGTGCCGAACTATTTCGGTGAGCAGCGTTTCGGACATGGTGCGGGCAATCTCGCGAATGCCCGTGCGCTGTTCTCCGGCGCGCGCCTGCCACGCGCGCAGCGCAGCATGGCGTTGTCGGCGGCCCGAGCGCAGTTGTTCAATCGGGTATTGGCCGAACGCGTCGCATCGAGCACCTGGGATCAGGCATCGGACGGCGATGTGTGGATGCTCGCGGGGTCGCGGTCGCTGTTCGGCCCCGAAGGCTGCGATGAGCGTCTGGGCGCGCGTCTGGCCCATTTCGATATCCACCCGACCGGTCCGATGTGGGGGCGTGGCGCATTGCGCAGCGGCGGCAGCGTCCGCGCCATCGAGCAGGCCGTTGCCGACGCCGAGGCCGATCTGTCCACGGGTCTGGCCCGGGCCGGTCTCGATCAGGAACGGCGCAGTTTGCGGCTGGCCGTGACGGACCTCTGCCACGATTGGTCGTCGTCCGGCACGCTGGGCCTGGAATTCTTCCTGGAATCGGGAACCTTTGCGACCACGATGTTGCGGGAATTGTGCGATTGCTCCGGTCGCGGCAACAGTTGATCAACGAGTGGATGGAACGGCCTATACTGGCAGGTGCGACCGACCACGCTGCTGGCGCGAGGTCGCCATGACCAACCGGAGAATCACCATGAATCGTTCAGTTCTGACGACGTCGGTAGCGGTGGCCCTCTTGCTTGCCGGCTGCGCTGCCGGTACTTCGACCCTTCGCGGTGGCCCGCAAGATCAGGAGTTGGACGTAAGCAAGATCGTTGCCGTCAACCAATGGGCGCGGGCCAAGGGCGCCACGGTGTTGTGGATTCACTATCCAACCCGCCCCAAGGAGGACGGAAAACTCGACCGCTGAGCCTTGCGCGCGAGCGACTCCGCTCCTGGTGGAGCCGGAAGCAGTTTGCGCCATCTTTCGCGGTGCGGCGCTCGAGTCTGTGGCGTCAACGCGGCTGTAACAACACGATAACGGCGCCGGTGCCGCCCTGAGCCGGGCGCGCCGAAGCGTAGGCGAGCACGTCGCCCCGTCGCGCGAGCATGGACTGGGTCAGTCGCTTGAGTACCGGACCGCGCGATCTGGAGCGCAGTCCCTTGCCGTGAATGATGCGCACGCAGTATTCGCGTTCGCGTCGGCACTCGTCGAGGAATGCGCGGATTGCCTCGCGCGCGACGCTCGCCGTCATCTGGTGCAGGTCGATTTCCGCGCGGATGCTGAAGTGCCCGCGCCGCAGACGCCTCAGCAGTTGCGACGGCTGGCCGCGCTTGAGATACAGAAGTTCATCGCCGAACTCGGTTGTGGCTGGATCGACGCGGTGGCTCAGCAGCTCGCGCGTTACATTCGCTTCATCCTCGAGGAACTGCCGCGGTTCGGCCGGCGCGCCGGGGTGTCGCAACCCCGCGTCTCCGGTGCGTGCGAGCGGGCGCACTCGACCGACCGCCTCGCGAAACAGGCGTGCGTCTTCCTCTGCGATTCTCTGGCGGCGCGACATGGCTCTGGGTTCCAACACCCCTCGTCAGCCGCGCGCGGTGTTCGTGGTGGAATCCGGTATCATTCGTGCCATCGGTGATGCGTAATCGGCATGACCGTACCGGCGCATCGTCGCGCCGCGAAAGGGATTGGCGAGCATCGAACGACAAATCCCGGAAAGTCCGCGCATCCGGTCCGCGATGCAATCATTCAAACCCGGCAATGCGTCCATCGGCGGACCAACGCATCGAAAACGAGGTCGACAGACAAGATGGATGTTCATTTGGAGACAACGACGCGACCGTCTCCAATCGGCGCAGGGAATGCCGCATGCGAGTCCTGATCAGCAACGACGACGGTGTGGACGCGCCGGGCATCGAAGTGCTCGCGCAACGCCTGGCCGAGGTCGGCGAGGTGACCGTGGTGGCGCCCGACCGTGACCGCTCGGGCGCCAGCAATTCACTCACTCTCGATCAGCCGATCCGCGTCGTGCATCAGGAAAACGGCTATTACCGGGTGGCCGGTACCCCGACCGATTGCGTGCACCTGGCACTGTCCGGGTTGCTGGATCACGAGCCGGATATCGTGGTTTCCGGGATCAACAACTCGGCCAACCTGGGCGACGACGTGATCTATTCCGGTACGGTTTCAGCGGCGATGGAAGGGCGTTTCCTCGGCTTGCCCGCGATTGCGGTATCGCTTGCCAGTATCGATCATCATGGCATCCACTACGACAGCGCCGCCGAGGTGGTCTTGTTGCTGATGCGCCGTTTGCTGGTCGATCCACTGCCGGCCGACACCATACTCAACGTCAACGTGCCGGACCGGCCGTGGTCCGACCTGCGCGGTTTTTCGGTCACCCGGCTCGGACGACGCCACCGATCGGCGCCATGCGTGGTCGCCGCCGATCCGCGTGGCCGGCCGATTTACTGGATCGGCCCGCCCGGCGAGGTCGAAGACGACGGCCCGGGGACCGATTTCCAGGCGGTGCGCGCAGGCGAGGTTTCGATTACCCCGATCCACGTCGACCTGACCCGTTTCCAGGCCCTCGAGAAAATCAGCGGCTGGGTGCAATCGATGCAGAAGAATCTGGGAAGCGCCGCGTGAAAAAAACCGTTCACGCTTCGCGTCGCGGGTCCGCCAATGGCTTGGGACGTCTTGGCCCGGACGCGCGCGGACTGGGCATGACCTCGCAGCGCGCACGCGATCGTCTGGTCGACCGCCTCGCCGCGGACGGGATCAAGGACCGCCGCGTGCTTGACGTGATGCGTCAATTGCCGCGCCACCTGTTCATCGACGAGGCCTACGCCTCGCGCGGGTACGAAGATACCGCGCTGCCGATAGGGCAGGGCCAGACCATTTCGCAGCCATGGGTGGTGGCGCGCATGACCGAGGCGCTGATCGAGGCGCGCCTGCCGCAGCGTGTGCTCGAAATCGGGACGGGTTCGGGCTATCAATGCGCGGTCCTGGCGTTGCTGGTCGAGCAGGTGTACACGATCGAGCGCATCGACACGCTGCTGCGCAATGCACGGCGACGCCTGCGTCGGATCGGTATCGACAATGTGCGTTCGCGCCATGATGATGGTCGCCTCGGCTGGATCGAAGAAGCGCCGTTCGACGCGATCATCGTTACTGCGGCCGGCACCGGCGTCGAGCGCGCGTTGCTCGATCAGCTCGTACCGCAGGGCACTCTGGTCGCGCCGGTCGGACCGCCCGGTCGACAAGCGCTCCTGCGCATTCGTGCCGGCGATGACGGGTGGGTCGAGGAATCGCTGGGCGCGGTCAGCTTCGTTCCATTGATCGGGGGTGTCGAGTGATCGTCCGCTCGTCGCGGTCATGGTGTGCCGGCGGTCATGATCGATGAAGCTGTTCAGGCCGCTTTACGAACGTGCTCTGGTTTGGGCCGCTCATCCGCAGGCCTCATGGTATCTGGCGGCGTTGAGTTTTGTGGAGGCTTTCATTTTTCCGCTCGCACCGGAGGTGCTTCTGGCGCCAATGGTGTTGGCGCGTCCGGGAAGATGGGCGCGCTTTGCGACGGTCAGTCTGGTGTCCTCGTTGGCTGGGGCATTGGTCGGTTACGCATTGGGCCACTATGCATTCAATTTCGCGCGGCCGCTGCTGGCGGACATCGGCTGGCTGGCGCACATCGATGCACTGGTCGCACAACTGGAACAGGATGTGGTTTTGCATCCGTGGACGGCATTCTGGTTGCTGGTCCTGGCCGGCTTCACCCCGGTACCGCTCAAGATCTTCACCTGGGCTTCCGGCATTGTCGGCATTCCGTTGCCGGCCTTCATGGCAGGCATGGCCATCGGGCGCGGAAAACGCGTCTTCATCCTGGCCGGTTTGATACGTTTGCTCGGAAAGCGTGCCGAAGACCTGCTGCATCGCTGGATCGAATGGATCGGCTGGGTGCTGATCATCCTGATCGTTATTTTGATAATTTACTTTGAATATATCAGGTAAGTTATTGTTTGTATGAAAAAATATATCGACGAAAACTGTCGGTTCGCTTTGTGTTTCGGCATCCTGATGATCGCCGGTTGCGCATCCACGGGACCTGCTCCGGTGGTGAATCGCAGCGTCGAGGTGCGAGCACATGCTCCCCGGAACGGCGAGGAGCGCACGCGCAACGCATCGGCTTCCGGCTATCGCGTCGAGCGTGGCGATACGCTCTACAGCATCGCGTTTCGCAACGGACTGGATTATCGGGATCTGGCCCAATGGAACGGAATCGGGTCGCCGTACACGATTTATGTCGGTCAGACGCTGCGTCTGTCGCCCGAGCGGC
The DNA here is from genome assembly GCA_049588955.1 of Rhodanobacteraceae bacterium. Lineage (GTDB taxonomy): Bacteria > Pseudomonadota > Gammaproteobacteria > Xanthomonadales > Rhodanobacteraceae > Dokdonella_A. The sequence goes on from JBAVZT010000431.1 coordinate 5,835, forward strand.
GCGAGCCCGATCGCGTGGTCGCGGCGGCGGGCCGCGTAACCGCTGCCCGGCTC
>JBAVZT010000432.1:0-1597 GCA_049588955.1 Rhodanobacteraceae bacterium
CAAGTACATCCTGTCGACTTACCTGCTGTTCGACCGATCGCCGCTGAATGCGGATCCGGCGCGGTACGTGCCGCGATGAAGCGGCGCCGGCCGTGGCTCGCGGGCAGCCTCAAGTTGCCGTCGATTCAGCGCCGGTCGGCGCCTGAGGTTGTGGCTGTCGGCATCGCTCCGGATCGATCGCGTTGAGCGATCCGGCCATCATTGAGGCGATCCGCCACGACGCGGGTCTGTTCCTGCATCAGCTGGATCTGATCCAGCGGCGCGCGTTGTTCGTGCGCGTCGGCGAGCAGGAACTGCGCAACGCCTCCTTTCTCGATGAGCGCCTCCTCAATGAGCGAATCGGTGTTGCGGGGCGAGATGCGTTCTGGTTACCGCTTGACCCGTTGTTCGATGAGGCGGTGCCGACGCAGGAGGGCGAACAAGTCCCCGGCTTCATTTTCCATATCGGCCACTGCGGCTCGACCTTGCTGAGTCGCTTGCTGGATCTGTCGCCCGACGTGCTCGGCTTGCGGGAACCGCTGGCGTTGCGCCAGGTCGCCGCCACCGAACTCGATCGCGATGCGCCGTTCGCGCGCATCGACCCGGCTCGCTTCCCGGCCTTGTTCGCGTGGGTGCTGCACCTGCTCGGCCGCCGCTTTCGGAGCGATCAGCAAATCGTCATCAAGGCCACCAGCAGTTGCAACAATCTCGTCGCACCGCTGCTGGCGGGATTTCCGGATGCCCGCATCGTGCTGCTGCATCTGCCGCTCGAAAGCTATCTCGCGACGCTGCTCAAGGCGCCCGGTGGCGGACGCGACGCCTTGACCTTCGCCGTCGATCGCCTGCACTACCTCAATCGGTATCTGGGCGGCGATGATCTGCATTTGTACCGATTGAATAACGCCGAGACCCTCGCCCTCGGCTGGGTTGCCGAACTCGCGCGCTTTCAACAAATCGCGCGATCGACCCAAGCTGACCACGCGATGATGCTTGACTTCGAGGTACTGCTCGAGGCCCTGGATGCCGGCCTTGTCGCCGTGCGCGAGCATCTCGGGCTGGGTGTGCCGGCGGCGTCTTCGAGCGGCGTCGCGCAGGTGCTGCGCGCGTACGCCAAAAAGCCCGATCACGCCTATTCACCGGTCGATCGCGCGCATGATCTTGATCTGTCGCGGCGCAAGTTCGGCAGCGAGATCGCCCGTGGCATGGCCTGGGCCGAGCAACTCATCGCGCGCCATCGGCCGCTTGCGTCACTCGTCCCGCTGTTGCGCGCCCGCTAGCTTGCACGCTACGCGTCGGACCACAGGCGGAACAGGTTGTTGCGCAGCGATCCGAGAAGCAACAGCATGCGCATCTCGGCCGCGTCCCCGCGCGCCATCTCCATGGCGCGGGCTTCCTCGACCTGCTGCAGCAACTCGCGCTGGTGCACATCGGGAACGTAACTCTGCAGCCAGGTGATGCCGACCAGACGCACGCCGCGCGTGACCGGCGCCACCTGATGGATGGTCGTTGCCGGATACAAAACCGCGTCGCCTGCGGGCAGCTTGCACGGGAGTGCGTGCTGGCCGACGGAAATCATCAGCTCGCCGCCGTCGTAGTCCTGCGGTGCCGACAGGAACAC
>JBAVZT010000433.1:0-5866 GCA_049588955.1 Rhodanobacteraceae bacterium
CAGCAGGAAGATGCCCGAGCCGATGATGTTGCCGACGACCAGGGCCACGCACATCCAGAATCCGAGTTGCCGCGCGCTGGACGTTGGCATCGCGATCCTTCAGGAGTTGCCGTTGGCGTGTTGCGTACCTGAGAGTAAGTGATTAAAGGGGACGTGGCTAATTAAGCCCGGAAAACGGGGTCAGGTTCACTTATTGCCTCGGAGCGCGCTAGTAACTGAACCTGACCCCGTTCACCGGCGGCAAGCAAGTTTTGTCACGCCGGGTATGCAGCAGCTTTGTATTATGCGAAGAAACCAGAATTGCCGGCCAGCATGCGCACAGCAATCGTCGCGGATATCCACGGTAACCGGACAGCGTTCGAAGCTGTCCTGGCTGACCTTCGTCGCGTGTCGCCCGACCTCGTCCTGCACGGGGGGGATCTGGCTGACGGCGGGTCAAGTCCGGCCGAGATCGTGGATCACATTCGGGACCTCGGCTGGCGAGGTGTTCTAGGCAACACCGACGAGATGCTCTTCCGGCCGGAAGCATTGCCGGAATTTGCGTCCGGGCACCCCAATCTGCGGGATCTGTTCCGTTCGATCGAAGAGATGGCGGCGACAACTCGTGAAACACTCGGAGAAGAACGGCTTGCATGGTTGCGGGAACTGCCTCGGTCGCTGATACACGACGGCATGGCACTGGTACACGGCACCCCGCAGAGCCCTTGGCACGCCCCATCCCCCGAAGCCAGCGACGCCGAGCTGGAGTCCATTTACCGGTCGCTCGGACAACCGGTTGCCGTCTACGCGCACATCCACAGGCCGTTCGTGCGAAGACTCCCGGATCTTACCGTCGCAAACACCGGTAGCGTCGGACTCTCGTACGATGGCGATCGCAGGGCGTCGTATCTCCTCATCGACAGCGGGTCAATGGAAATTCGTCGCGTCGAGTATGATGTCGCCAAAGAGGTACGGAACCTCTGTTGCTGCAGCCTTCCCCATGCGCCATGGGTGATGCGGCTGGTCGAGACCGGTTCGTTTCAGATGCCCTGAGGTATTTCGAAATCACCGTGCACGGAACAACCTCACGGTGCCGCCAAGCGCTCGTTGCGGCGGCCACTTGTTGCGCGCCGCTGGAGCGGGCGACCCTGCACCAGTGGCCCTTCGGCGACCGGCATTGCAGTTCTGCAAGAGAACCGCGGGATGTTCGTCGAACGTTTGGCCGGGTCTTTCACGATTGCCATGAAAATCAAGGAACGGCAAGGAACGGAGTCAGGTTCACTTACAGACGTTTGATTTGTGGTGCGGCGGGCGATGAGCTGGACGTACGCCGGCAAAGCGTTTCACCTTGGCCTCGACCACGGCTCGGGTCAGAGTGCACCTTATTTTGCGCGGAAATTTGGAGAGTCGACTCTGGCCGCTGTTTTGTGTTTTTGAATGGCGTTACGACGCCGCTGGCGCAGTCGCCGCATGCCGCGAGCGCGTCGCGGAAGACGGGGTCAGGTTCAGTTGCCGACTCGCTCCGAAGCAATAAGTGAACCCGACGCCTTTCGCGAGGATCCTCATGAAGTCACTTCGCGGCACCCTCCTGTTCGTTCTTGCGCTGGCGTGTGCCGCGATCTTCGTTTTCGTCACCGGCGCCGGCATGCCCGAATTGGTGGCGGCGCACTTCGACGCCTCGGGCGCACCCGATGGATTCATGCCCCGATCGGTTTACCTCGGATTTGTCATCGCCATGATCGTTGTTGCGCCGCTACTGCTCGTGCTGCCGCTCTACCTCGCCTCGTCCGGATCGGGCGCAAGGTTGAATCTCCCGCGCAAGGACTACTGGCTTCACCCCGAACGTCGTGCTCGAACGGTTGCGTATCTCAGGGCTCAAGCGCAGTTTTTTGCCGTGCTCGTGGTGTGCTTTCTCGCCTACGTCCATTGGCTCGTCGTCGGCGCAAACACGCGCCAGCCGCCGCTTCTATCCGCGGACGCGATGTCGGCCGGGCTGGCGGTATTGGCCGTCGCCGGGATCATTTGGCTCGCACTGCTTTATGGTCACTTCAAGAGAGGAACCTGATCGTTCGGTCGAAGCGATGCTTCGTTCGGTCTCAGCGGTCGACATCGGCTGCATCGTGACTGGGTGTAATCTTCGGGTGCGGGCCTCGCCGGTCATCGTCCTTGTCGGCCTCGGACTCGCCATGAACACCAGGATCAACTTTCCCGACGCAAACATCCGAGTGCATTTCTTCCGGTCGCGATGTCGCGCCTCACTGTCGAAGTCGTGCTGCCCCACATCGCACGGTTCGGGACGGCGCGTCAGCCGGATGAGGGCACAGCCGCACCCTGTGGCAGCCGCTCATGGCAGGACGAAAACGAAAAACGAGGTCAGGTTCAGCTATTGCGTCGGGAATGCGTCAGGTAACCGAAAGTATCGCCCGGATCCGGGGTCTATTTGTCGTCGGACAATCGTTTTCAAAAGGAAAAGGAGCGCGGCATGAACATCGGCATCATTGGATCCGGTGACGTGGCAAAAACGTTGGCCACCGGCTTTCTCAAGCATGGCTACGGCACGATGGTTGGCACCCGCGATATTGCGAAGCTTGAGGACTGGGCCTCCCGGAATTCGCAGGGGCGGACCGGTACTTTCGCCGATGCTGCAGATTTCGGCGAGGTTGTTGTTCTTGCCGTCAAGGGCACGGCGTCATTGGAAGCTCTGCGCATTGTCGGCGCATCAAGGCTGGCCGGGAAGACGGTCATTGACGCTACAAATCCCATCGCGGACCTGCCACCGAGCCATGGCGTATTGAGATTCTTTACGGATCTCGATCAATCGTTGATGGAGCAATTGCAACAGGAGTTTCCTGACGCGCACTTTGTAAAGGCTCTCAATTCGGTCGGGGCGGCGAGGATGGTGAACCCGTATTTCGAAAGCGGAAGGCCCACGATGTTCATTTGTGGGAATGAGCCGGCCGCAAAGAAGACCGTGGAGACCCTGCTCGACAAGTTCGGGTGGGAAACAGCGGATATGGGTAACGTCGAAGCCGCTCGCGCCATCGAGCCACTGTGCATGCTGTGGTGTATCCCGGGTTTTCTACGGAACGAATGGACACACGCATTCAAGTTGCTCAAATAATGGAGGGCTGATACCCGACAAGGTATCCAGCCCGATGGCCTTGCCCTCGCTTCGCGACGGCAAGGCCGCGGTTTGATTTGGGAATCCGTGCCGCAGTCGCGCTCGGTACTCCCGGAATCAAGGCCAAGCCGGGGCGAGCGAAGCGTTGAGCTTGCCAAAAGCGACGCGCGGGAGAATTCAGTGAAGCGCACATGGACCATCATCGGTGTTGCGGATGTGGCTCTCAGCTGCAAGTGGTATCAGTCGCTGTTCGGGCAACCGCAGACGGCTCCCGCCCATGACTACTTCGGGCAGATCCTGGATACCGACGGGACCGTCCTGCTTTGTCTCCACCAGTGGGGTGCCCACGAACACCCGACGCTGACCAGTCCCGACCGCTCCGGACCCGGCAATGGGCTACTTTTGTTCTTCCGTGTGGATGACTTCGACGAGGCGCTGTTTCGAGCTCGCGCCCTTGTCGCGGGACTCGAGGAGGAGCCGCACTTGAACCCCAATACCGGGACCCGGGAATTCGCACTGCGCGATCCCGACGGGTATTACGTCATGGTCAGTGCGATCGCGACGGTCTGAGGCGCGCCTTTGTGGCACAGAATGAAGCCGTCAAGGAGGGATGCCGGCTGATCGATTGCCTGTCCATGCAGCGCGGGAGGGCACCTGCTCAACGCCGCACGGTTTCGCGCGGCCAAGCAAAGTGCGTGACGCCTGCCGTTTCCGCTAGTCGTGAAGGAACGTCGTATCGAATTCCTCGATGCAGGTCGGTCGTCCGAGCAGATATCCCTGTCCGATCGTGCAGCCGAGTGCCAGCAGGGCTTCCTTCTGCGCAATGGTCTCGACGCCTTCGGCCACGCAGTCGACGCCCAGCGCCCGGGTCATCGCGACCACGATGGCAGCCAGGCTGTTCGCTGCGTTTCCCTTGTCCAGCGGTGCGACGAACACCCGATCTATCTTTACCGTATCGATCGGCAGGCGATCGAACTGGCCGAGCGAGGAGTGACCCGTGCCGAAATCGTCGAGCGCAATTCGGAAGCCCTCGCTTTTCAGCATGCTCAATTGTTCGATGACCCGTGGCTCGTCCTGCATGGCGACGCCTTCGGTGACTTCGAACTCTATGGTGCGCGGAGACAATCCTGCGATTGACACCTGGCCGCGCAGCGCCTGCGCAAAGCCCGGGCTGTTGAGATCCGCCATGGACAAGTTGACGGCTACCGGCATGGGCTTCTTTCCCGGGCGCGCTTTGACCCAGTCACCAATCATGTCTATGACAAAATCGGTAAGGTAGCGCGTGAGTCCGCTGGCCTCGGCAATCGGCATGAATTCGGCAGGCGGTACCTGGTGATCCTGGTAGCTCCACCGCAACAGCGCTTCCGCGCCGACGATCTCGCCCGAGGCCATGTCGACTTTGGGCTGCAAGTACACCGCGAAGCCGTGCCCGCTCTGGATCGTTTCCTTGAGGGCGATCTGAATGGCAGTTCGCCGTTCGACATCCTCGCGCATCGCCTTGTCGTAGGTGACGCATTTCCCGGGCTGGGTCTGGGTGACGTGCAGGAGCGCAGCGCTGGCCATGCGCAAGATGGATACGCTGTCCGCTTGCGCGTCATCGAGATCGAGAATGACCGCAGTCGCCGTCGCGGCGATGTCTATGCCCTCGATTCGATGAGGTTGCGCAAAAGTATCCGTTACAAGGTACGCATCGAGCAGCGCGCGATCGCCGAGCAGCGCAAAGCTTGCATCGCCCATGCGCGCAATGACCAGATTGCCCCGGCCTCCGACGCTCAATGCGTCGTGCACGGCAGCCAGAAACCCGTTGGCGACGTGCTGGCCATAGGAGGCGACAATCGCTTCAAAGGCATCCACGCTGACCAGCGCCATGCGCCAGTTCTGCTCGACGGAAGTCCGTGGCGCGCTCAACGCCTTCTCGAAGGCGTTGAAATTCGGGACCCCCAGGACCGGGTCCAGATAGGCGAGACGATCGAGCTTTTCAACAAGCGTCAGATTCTCGAAACCGATGGCGATATTGGTGGAGAACAGCTTGAGCAACGCCAGGTCTTCCGCGCCGATGTCGCCACAGGTTTCGATGATGGCCGCCAGGTCATCACCCGATTCGTGGCTAAAGCACAGAGCCAGGTAGCGACCTTTGACGATGGGTTCGGTCGACGCGTGGACTTCGCTCAGCAGTTGCTGAATCTCCCTGTCGTCGATGGCGGCAAGGGATTTTCCGAGGTAATGACTGAAACGACCGGTCGCGCTGACCACGCGGCCTTCGTATTCGCCGCGCGTGCGCAAGGCGCACACGCACGCGATACCGCTGGGCGCAACGCGCAACAAACCTGCGATCTGGGTCAGTACGCCGCGAGAAAACAGTTCCAGGTTGGTGCGCTGGAACAGTTTGCTGGCGCTCTCGACAATCATCTCCAGGCCGGCGCGGCTATGCATGATCTTGCGGATCTGGTCGTACGCACGAATCGCGGTCGTGAGCACCGTCATCAATCGCGTTCGCGTCAATTCCAGCTTGGTCCGATAGTCGTCGATTTCATACTCGGCGATCACGGTGAATTCCGGCGCATAACCGGGTTGGCCGGTGCGCAGGATGATCCGCATTTCCCTGAAGCCGGACTGCCTCAGGTAACGCACGAGGTCGAGTCCCGCGTGCGGCGTCTCCATCACCACATCCACGAGCGCGACGGCGATATCTTCCGATTCGAGTACCTGTTTTTTCGCTTCGGCCGCCGAACGGGCATGCAACAGTTCGATCCGGCGTCCGAGAAT
>JBAVZT010000434.1:0-1558 GCA_049588955.1 Rhodanobacteraceae bacterium
ATCCTTGAGAAAACCGCCCCGTGGCAACGCAACCGGCGCCCCGGCGGCGCTGCCGATGCCGAGTACCGAGACCGTCAGGCCGTGCTCATGCGCGCTGCGCGCCGCGGCGATCGCATGCGGTCCGGCACTGTCGGCCAGCAATACCAATTCGCCCTTTGCGAGTCCGGCCTGACTGACCAGATCCTGCGCCCGTCTTATCGCACGCGAGGTTGCGTTGCCGCTGACCGGCATGGTCGAGGGATCCAGCGAATCGACCAGATTGCGCACGGTCGCCACATCGTCCGTCAACGGCGCCGCGACAAACGCCTCGCCCGAATAGGCGATCAAGGCGGTCTGCCGATCGCGACTGCGTTTGAGAATGTCGTCGAGCTTGAAGCGCGCGCGCTCGAGCCGGCTCGGCTTGACATCCTGGCTCAGCATCGTCGGCGACAGCTCCAGCGCGAGCACGCGCGCGGCCTGATTGCGAAACAGCGGCAGCGCTTCACGATCCCAGGCCGGCCCGGCCAGTGCGATCGAAATGAGGGTCCAGATCAGGCCGGCCAGCCACAGACCGCGACCCCGAGGTTCCGTCCCGCCTGATTCGAGCAGATGCGGCAACAGATGGCTATCGACCGCCGAGCGCCACGCATCGGCGTCGGCCCGTGCGCGACGCCAGAACACGTGCAACAAGGGAAGCGCGAGCAGCAGTACCAGCCAGGCCGGCCGCAGAAAGTGAAAATTGGCGAGACCGTTCATTGCGCGTGCACCACCCGCAGACGCCGCGCCCGCCATCCCGGCAGCGCGAACGCGAGTATGCCGAGCAGCAGCGTGCCGGCCAGCGGCAGCCAATACCACTCCTGCTTCGGACGCAGGGTCTGGCTGGTGTCGGCGACCGGTTCGAGTTGCCCGATTGCGCGATAAATGCCGGCGAGCTCCGCACTGTCACGTGCCCGAAAGTACTGTCCGCCGGTGCGCTTGGCCATGGTCTTGAGCATGGCCTCGTCGAGATCGGCGGATGGATTGACGATGCGGCTGCCGAACAGGCTGTCCACGCGCACCGCGTCCGCGCCGATGCCGATCGTGTAGATGCGCACATGGTTGGCTTCAGCCAGATCGATCGCCTTGTCCGGATCGAGCTCGCCGGCGGTGTTGACACCATCGGTGAGCAGGATCAGTACGCGCTGATCCCTGGGCCGCTCGCGCAGGCGCTTGACCGCGAGCCCGACCGCATCGCCGATTGCGGTTTCACGCCCGGCGAGTCCGATGCTCGATTCGGAAAGCTGGGTGGCAACCGTCTTCAGATCGAACGTGAGCGGCACCAGCAGATAGGCGCGAGAACCGAACAGGATCAACCCGACGCGATCGCCTTGGCGGCGGCGGATGAAATCCGAAGCGATGGCCTGAATGGCCGCAAAGCGCGACGCCGGCGAACCACCGAGCTGCATGTCCTCGATACTCATGCTGCCCGACGTATCGACTGCAAGCAGCAGGTCACGTCCGCTGCGCGGCACGTCCTCGGGCGGGCCAAGCCATTGCGGGCGTGCCGCGGCGAGCACCAGCAAAGCCCACGCCGCTAGTC
>JBAVZT010000435.1:0-3530 GCA_049588955.1 Rhodanobacteraceae bacterium
GCACACGCGTTCGGTGCCGGCCGCAACGCGGTACTCGCGCGCGAGTTGACCAAGGTTTTCGAAACGATTCGCGCGGCGACCCTCGGCGAACTCGGCGACTTCGTCGCGAAGGACCCCAATCAGCAACGCGGCGAATTCGTGCTGCTGGTCGCCGGTGCCCAGGATATTCCCGATGCGCAGGCGCTCGCCGAGGGGCGACGAGTGTTCGCACTGCTGCGCGAGGAGCTGCCGCCCGCGCAGGCCGCGAAACTTGCCGCCGCGATCACAGGCGCCTCGCGCAGATCGTTGTACGGGTAGTTTTTGCGCATCGTCTGCCTGGCCTCTGGTCCCTGGCTCCGCACCCCTGTATTCTGTAGTCGGAGTCGGCCAGGCAGCCGCGTCATTCGCCAGAATGCCGAGGAAAGTCCGGGCTCCACAGGGCAGGGTGCCAGGTAACGCCTGGGCGGCGCGAGTCGACGGCCAGTGCAACAGAAAGCAAACCGCCGAACGGCATCTTCGGATGTGCGTGGCAAGGGTGAAACGGTGCGGTAAGAGCGCACCGCGCGCGGGGACAACGCCGCGTGGCACGGTAAACCCCACCCGGAGCAAGACCAAATAGGGGAGCCATGACGCGGCCCGCGTCGCTCCCGGGTTGGACGCTTGAGGCCTCGCGGCGACGCGGGGTCCAGATGAATGGCTGCCCAAGACAGAACCCGGCTTATCGGCCGACTTCTTCATCTTGCCTGATCGCCGGATACGGGGTTCCTGCCCGATCCGGCAGGCCGAACCCGGAGCAAGTCCGGATTCGGCTTCGCCGTTTGGTGCGAACGCCGGACGCCTTGCCCGTTGACGTCCTGCCCGGTGCGGCGAATCGATTCCCGCATTTGCAGGATGGGTTGAGCATCGCGAAAAACCATCGCAGCCGGACTTGCCGTATCCGCGCTTCAACCGCCTGGATCTCGCCATGCGCCGAAGATGGACGCGACGATCCAGGTTTGTAATCAAATGGACTCGCCCCTCGCGCATTGAGGCATCGCTGTGCCAGTGGTGGTGAGATACAACTTCCCCCACAGATCGCGAGGAGCGGGTCCATGAACCAGATTACAACCATCGCCATTGATTTGGCCAAACAGGTGTTTCAGGTGGCTGCGGAGAACGCACGCGGTGAGGAGCAATGGCAGCAGCGATTGCGTTCGCGCGAGGCGTTCATAAGCTTCATCGATTCCTTGCAACCGCCGCTGACGGTGGGGTTGGAAGCAGGGCTGGGCACGCAAGCCTGGGCCCGTGAACTCTCGGCGCGTGGCCTTGAGGTGCGGGTGTTGCCGGCACAGCGGGTGGCCGATCATCGCAGCGGACCCAAGAACGATGCCAATGACGCGCGCGCGATTTTGCGCGCTTTGCGCGATCGCTCGATCCACCCGGTACCGATCAAGAGCGTCGAGCAACTGACCTTGCAGGCGCTGCACCGGGTGCGCGCGGGCTGGATCCGGCGCAGGAGTGCCGTGGGCAATCAGATGCGCGGCTTACTCATCGAGCATGGCGTGGTCATGGCCCAGGGCAATGCCGCCTTGGTGCGCGGGCTGAACACGGTGCTGGCCGATGCCGGTGTGCCCATCCCCGATCGGTTGCGCGAGTTGCTGGCGCAACTGTGGGGCGAATGGGAGGGCCTGGGCGAGCGCATCGACGCGATGGACGGTGAGTTCAAGACGCTGGCACGCCAACACCCCGACGCACGTCGTCTGCTCGGCATCCCCGGCATCGGTCCCATGAGCGCCACCGCCATGGTCTGCAAGGGACTGGATCCGGAGCGCTTTGCCAATGCCCGTCAGTTTGCAGCCTACTTCGGTCTGGTCCCCAAGCAGCACAGCAGTGGCTCCAGGCAGCGCCTGGGACGCATGAGCCGGCATGGGGATCGTTATCTGTGCAGCCTGATGATCAACGGCGCACACGCGCTCATCCGCACCACGCGCGCCGATGCGCACGATGCGGCCAGCCGGCGCATCCGGCGATGGCAGCAGCGCCATGGTGCCAAGGGCGCCGCGGTGCGTCTGGCCAACCACAATCTGCGTGTGATCTGGGCGCTGTTGCACCAGCGCACCGACTACCACCGGGAGGTGCCTATCGCGACCTGACGCATCACCCACACTTTCACCAGCGCTTGCGCTCAACCGCTGCTCAGACGCTCGAATCACCAGGTCAGACCGTCGCGGACCGATGCCTGCCATCCTACCGGCCGTTGCACCGGCCTATTCGTAATTGGCACACCGCGAGCTCATCCGATGCCGGCCCGTGGCATATCGATGTCACCTTGAAGAGGCCTTATACATAGACGCAGCCGGGTTTCTTGGTCAAAGCAGCCGTTGACAGTGGGGGCGAGTCCATACATAGGATGGGTTGAGCGCAGCGAAACCCATCGCAGCCAGATTCGCCAACTTCGTTCGTCAACCGCCTGTCCCGGTTCGCTGCGTTCAACCCGCCAGCCGAAGATCGACGCCACGATCCCGCGGCGCACGAACACGCACGTTCCAATGTGTCCGGTCGCGTCGGCGTGAGCGCTGTCCGATGCCGCGTGATTGCGGCCGCGTCGCGCGCAATTTCGCCCCCATCCGCAAGCCCAAATTTCCTTGACAGTTCCGCCGTTTAAGTCATAAGGTGGACATCGGTGGTTTTTTGTGGGTTTTAGTGGGGTCATGTTTCAGGGCGAAACCTCCATCACGCTCGACGACAAGGGTCGCATGGCCATTCCCGCGGCCTATCGCGAACTCGTGGCGCGCGAGTGTGCGAATCGCCTCGTGGTTACCTACAACCCGTTCGAGCAGGGGTGTCTGTGGCTGCTTCCGGAAACCGAATGGCGACGGGTGCGCGACGAGGTCAACGCGTTGCCACGCGCCAAGTCGGTGCATCGGATCCTGCAACGCAAACTGGTCGGCGCGGCGATGCCGGTGGAGCCCGATGGCAACGGCCGCATCCTGTTGCCGGGCAGCCAGCGAACCGCAGCGGGCATCGAAAAGAAGGCAGTGTTGCTCGGCATGGATGATCGATTCGAATTGTGGAGCGAGCAGGCGCATCTGGCCACGGTGCGCGAGTCCATCGTCGAGGACCAGATAACCGAGGACATGCTCGATTTGAAACTGTAGTCGATCCCGATCGGGCGGAGAGACGCAGCCCGATCGCAATCGGACGGACATGCGCGATGGCCAATGCAGATTTCACGCATGTCCCGGTGATGCTTGAGCAGGCGCTCGATGGATTGCGTCTGCGCGGGGACGGAACCTACCTGGACGGCACGTTCGGGCGCGGTGGGCATGCGCGAGAGCTGCTCAAACGGATGGGACCGAATGGACGCTTGCTGCTGATGGACCAAGACCCGGAGGCGATCGTGGTCGCGGAGCGGGAATTTGGAAATGACACGCGCGTACGCATCCGCCATGCCAACTTCGCAGAGCTCGGCGACTGGGCCGAAACCGACGCCGGTCTCGATGGCGTTCTGTTCGATCTCGGCGTGTCCTCCCCGCAAGTCGACGAATCGGTGCGCGGGTTCAGTTTCCAAT
>JBAVZT010000436.1:0-9926 GCA_049588955.1 Rhodanobacteraceae bacterium
GTTTGTCGCCGATCCGTGCCTTGAGCGCGGCAACCTCCCGGCGCAGCGCAGCCACCTCGCCCGCGACATCGGCCGCCGCCTGCAGTTCATCGCGGGCCTTCAGTTCGCGGCGCATGTCGTGCAAGCGCTTGCCGATGCTGTCGAGTTCGCTGCGTGTCGGCATGCCAAGATCGGTGCCGATACGCTCGACTTCCTGCTGCAGCTGCGAGCGCACGCGCATCTGCGAGTTGACCAGTGCCCCATATACCTCGCGAAACTCCGGCGACAACGCGATTTCCGCATAAGCCTCTTCGGCTGCATCCACCCAGAGGTCGTATAGCGCGCGCAGCGAATCGATCTGCCGACCCGGTTCCTCGCGAGCGGCCAGCTTGTCCTCGAACAACTCGAAGCCACGCTGACTCGCCTTGAGCATGAGCGCGTTGTAGCGCGTGTTCTGCTCCTGATATTCGACCAGCGCGGTCGCCATTTTCTGATAATGTTCCTGATGCTCGCGCAGATAGCCGAATGCGGGCATGCCGAGCCAGCCTTTCGCCTCGCTCGCGACCGGATCGAGCAACGGGCGCAGACCCGCCATCATCTGCTCGAAGCCTTTGGCGCCTTTTTCGCCAATCTCGCGCATCGCGCGAGCCATCGGATTGTTGAGCAGCGTGGCGTCCGTGCCCGGCAGATTGAAGCTGTTGCGCAATGCGTCGGTCCAGGCCGCCGCGTTGCCATCGGTGCCTTTGCTGGTCGCCGTCTGGATCATCGACTGCATGAACGCCGTGTAGTCCTTGGCGCTGGCCAGCAGGCGCTCGACTGTCCGACTCTGCGCACCGCTGCCACTGAACATTCGCGCCCATTGCTCCAGACCTTCATGCCATGGCACGTCCACCGTGCTGCCCGAATTTTCGGCCGCCGCCTGCTGCGAAAGATCGCGCCACGCGTTCCAGTATTGGCGGGACAGTGAATCCCAGCCCTGCATCCAATCGGCACCCTGCGCTGTAGCCATCGAGAAGCCCTCAAAAACTGTCGGCGCATGATACAGCGCGTTTATGTTGCGCCGCAACATGCGGAGTCCGGCACGCGTGTGAACACGGTATGAGCGAGATCGCGAAAAGCCGGTCGGAAGTCGACACAATCAGGATGGAATACCGTACCGTCGAATCGATCGACACGAGGAGCCGGAATCATGCCGTTCGGGAAAAGCATCGGGAAGAACAGATGCAGGCGCGCGCGGTGCGCGCGCCACAGCGCGCCATGCCTTGCATCAACCTTGCTGTTGCTGCTTGCCGGTTGCGCCAGTGTTTCGTATTCGCCACGCGAAGAACCCGTACCCGCGGTTTCGGCAACGAACCGATTCGAACCGCTGCCCGGCCGCGGGCCGGGCGTCGTGGCCACGCTGCGCGCCGGCCCGGCGCCGGATCAACCACAGCTCATCGCAGGCAAGCAATTCGCCGCCGACCGACGTGAACTGGCAACTGGCGGATACATGGTCGTCGGCAACGCACATTTCGTGCCTGACAACCCCTCGGTACGCTCGGATGCCATCGCGGTTGGCGCCGCGGCGGGTGCCGACAAGGTGCTGCTCTATCCGCCCGAAGGCCATGCGCCGGCAACCGGGAAGGCGTCGGGCGATGGCATGCCGGCGACCTGGCTCGCGGTCTATTATGTCCGCGTGCAGCCTCCGTTTGGCGCAACCTTTCGCGATCTGTCGGCGGCCGAACAGACGCAGCTCGGGGTGTCCGGTGGCGTGCGCGTCGGTTCCGTCATCGGCGGCACGCCGGCCTCGCGCGCGAACTTGCTGCACGACGACGTCATCGTCGAAATCGATCATCAGCCGATAGCGGGCAAGGCCGCGTTCCAGAATCTGCTACGGGAACGGCTCGGAAAACGCGTGACCTTGAAGGTCCGCCGAGATGACACAACCTTGAAACGCATCGTCCGGCTCGGGATGCTGCCGTCGGCACCGCCCTCCTGATCCCGGCGCGACGCAAGACGTTTCAGCTGCCTGATAACATCGTACTCGCTCGATGACGAACAGCGACGATGACGAATACCGAGCCCATGGATTCTACCGGCGACGCTCCAACGATATTGTCCGATGAACGCATCCTCGATCCGGTGGAAGCTCGCGTTCTCGGCTGCCTGGTGGAAAAGCAGGCAACGACGCCGGATGTCTATCCGCTGACGCTCAATGCGGCAGTCGCCGCGTGCAACCAGAAGACCAATCGCGATCCGGTCCTGGAGCTGGAACCCGGCGAGGTCGGCAACGCGCTGCGGCGACTCGAAGGCAAGGGCGTTGTTGCCGGTTCGCTCGGAGCACGCAGTTCGCGCTACGAACATCGCATGGACGCTGTCTACGGCATCACGCCGAGGCAACGAGCGGTGCTGGCGGTCCTGTTGCTGCGCGGCCCGCAGACGCTGAGTGAGATCGCGACGCGCAGCGCGCGCCTCGCAGAGTTTCCGGGTGCCGACGACTTGCAGGATGCGATCGATCGCCTGATGCATCGCGCGCCACCGCTCGCTGTGCGCCTGCCCCGTGGCGCCGGCCAGCGCGAGGATCGTTACATGCATCTGCTCGCCGGGCCGGTGGATGTCGAGCAGCTGGCCGCAGCAACGACGTCGGCGCCTCGATCACGCGAGGAATCGGACCTGACCGAACGCATTGCGCGTCTGGAAAATCTGGTCGCGACATTGCAGGGCGAAGTCGCCGGGATGGTGGCGAAGCTGCCCCGGGATGAATGACGCGTCGATGCCCTCAGGAACTGCAAAGGCAAGGCGCCGAGCGCCGATCAATCGTTGTCTGTCCTGCTCCAGCGGGTTGATCACGCCAATAACGCGTTAGCCGTCATGCGGCGCCCTGCTCTTCCGCCACCGCTTTCATCGACAACCGGATGCGGCCCTGCTTGTCGACTTCCAGCACCTTGACCTTGACCAGGTCGCCTTCCTTGAGCTTGTCGGATACCTTCTCGACGCGCTCGTTGGAAATCTGCGAGACGTGCACAAGGCCGTCCTTGCCCGGAAGGATCGTGACGAACGCTCCGAAGTCCATGAGCTTGGCAACCTTGCCTTCGTAGATACGGCCCGGCTCGACATCGGAAACGATCTGTTCGATGCGCTTCTTCGCCGCTTCGCCCGCATCGCGGTTGACCGACGCGATGATCACGGTGCCATCGTCGTTGATATCGATCGTTGCACCGGTTTCCTCGGTGATCGAGCGAATCGTGGTGCCGCCCTTGCCGATGACCTCACGGATCTTGTCCGGATGGATCTTCATGGTCAGCAGGCGCGGCGCATATTCGCTCATTTCCGAACGCGGCGTGCTGATCGCCTTGGCCATCTCGCCGAGTATGTGCAGGCGCCCCTGTTTGGCCTGGGTCAGCGCCGTGCGCATGATTTCCTCGGTGATGCCGTCGATCTTGATGTCCATCTGCAGGGCGCTGATGCCCTCGGATGTGCCCGCCACCTTGAAATCCATGTCACCGAGATGATCCTCGTCGCCGAGAATGTCGGACAGCACGACAAAATCGTCGCCTTCCTTGACCAGGCCCATTGCGATGCCCGCGACGGGTGCCTTGAGGGGAACGCCGGCGTCCATCATCGCGAGCGAGGATCCGCAAACCGATGCCATGGAACTCGAGCCGTTGGATTCGGTGATCTCGGAGACCACGCGCAGCACGTACGGAAATTCCTCCAGACTGGGCTTGACCGCCATGACGCCGCGTTTGGCCAGACGACCATGGCCGATTTCGCGACGTTTCGGGCCCATCATGCGGCCTGCTTCGCCGACCGAATAGGGCGGGAAGTTGTAGTGAAACAGGAACGGATCCTTCGACTCGCCCTCGACCGCGTCGATGATCTGCGCATCGCGCCCGGTACCGAGCGTGACGGCGACCAGGGCCTGGGTTTCGCCGCGTGTGAACAGCGCCGAGCCGTGGGTGCGCGGCAGGACCCCGGTACGTACCGTGATCGGTCGCACCGTGTCGAGCGCACGCCCGTCAATACGCGATTTGGTCTTCAATACCTGTGCACGCAAGGTCTGGTACTCGATCTCCCCGAATTCTCGAGCCATGTCCGAAGCTACCCAGCCGTTGGTCTCGGCACCGGGTTTGAGCGATTCGAGCACCTCTTTCCTGAGCGCGGAGATCGCATCGCGCCGCTCAAGCTTGTCGCGCACCGAAAACGCGGCGGCCAGGCGATCGCCGATGGCTTGTTTTACCGCCGTCGCCATCGCATCGTCGGCCGCAGCCGCAGTCCACTCCCAGCGCTTGACGCCGACTTCGGCGGCCAGCTCGTTGATGGCATTGATCGCCTGCTGCATTTCACGATGCCCGAACATCACGGCACCAAGCATCACATCCTCCGAGAGCAATTGCGCCTCGGACTCCACCATCAAGACCGCATTGGCGGTGCCGGCGACGACCAGATTCAGCTCCGAGGTCGTCTGTTCGGTCGCGGTCGGGTTGAGCAGATACTTTCCGTCCGCGTAGCCAACGCGCGCTGCGCCGATCGGTCCCTTGAACGGAATGCCGGACAGGGTCAGCGCCGCCGACGCGCCGATCAGCGCGAGGACATCGCCGTCGATTTCCGGATTCAGCGACATCACCGTGGCGATCACCTGTACCTCGTTGCGAAAGCCGTCCGGGAACAATGGCCGGATCGGACGATCGATCAGGCGTGAAGTCAGCGTCTCCTTTTCGGTCGGACGCCCTTCGCGCTTGAAGAAACCGCCCGGGATGCGCCCGCCGGCATAGAATTTTTCCTGGTAATCCACCGTGAGCGGGAAGAAATCCATCCCTTCTCGCGCGTTTCGGTTGCCGACAGCGGTGACCAGCACCACGGTGTCGGCCATCCGGACCAGCACGGCACCGCCGGCCTGACGTGCGATCTCTCCGGTTTCCAGCGTGATCTCGTGATTTCCGTACTTGAAGGTCTTGGTTACTTTCGCCACGGTATTTTTGTCCTGGTTGAGAAGAGCGGCCATGGGCGGTCGCCTTTGATTCCCGCGTTCAAGAACGAACGCAAAAACAACACATGCGGGCATCCGTCACCGATCTGACGCTCGCGTTCACGGGCGACCGGAAAAAAATACGCCGCAGTCATCAATCACCATCCTTGTTCGCGCGTTCACGGACGAGCGCAAGAACCCATCACCGACGAATGCCGAGACGCTCGATCAGAGCCTTGTAACGATCGCTGTCCTTGCCTTTCAGGTAGTTCAACAGGCGACGACGCTGATTGACCATCTTCAGCAGCCCTCGACGCGAGTGATGGTCCTTGTCGTGCGATGCGAAATGCGGAGCGAGGTGTTCGATGCGAGCCGACAACAGCGCCACCTGGACCTCCGGCGAACCGGTGTCGTTGGGCGCGCGGCTGTAATCCGCAATGATCTTGCTGGTTTGATCGGGAGTGAGCGACATCAACGTGAATCCTGCGTGTCCATCATGCTGTAGCGGAGACGAGGCTTGCGCGCGACCAGCCAGCCGGCGGTCATGCACAAGCCTCGCGTGAGTTGGGTTGCGGCGTCGGGCGTCGGGCAAACAACGTATTTTAGCTGGCACAGGGCATGCGGAACAAGGCTTGGAGGCAAAACCCTTCCGTTCCGGCGGGCTATCCCGCGTGTCCGGCTTTGGCCGGAACCGCTCGGCCCACGGCGGGCCGCAAGCCCAACGATCACTTCCCGCAACAAGGTCAATGTGCCCTCCTGAATCCACGCAATACCCGCAGCAGCCCGTGCTCGTCGCACTCGCAAAGTGCTACTGTACGGCCATCGGAGTCCAGTGCGGCACAAGGGCCGGCCGGACATTGCGTGTCGATTTGCACACGCTCCCCGTGTGCGAGGCGGTCCGCTGCGCGCTCGTCAAGGCGAATCTGCGGGTAGCCCCCGAACGCGGCCTCGATCGGCAACAACAGGTGATCGAGCGCGGCCTCGCCGGCCAACCGATTCAGTTGATCGATCCCGATCATCGCACGCCCGCGAAATGGGTCGGCCCACAGGCGGCGCAACGCGATCACATGGGCACCACAGCCGAGACGCTCGCCAAGATCGCGTACCAGGCTGCGCACGTAGGTTCCCGCGCCACATTCGATATGCAGGCGCAGCGTGTCGGCCTGGCTTTCGAGCAAATCGAAACGGCGTATTTGCACTTGTCGCGGCGGCGCATTCACGTGTTCACCTCGACGGGCACGTCGATACAGCGGAACACCGGCGCGCTTGATCGCCGAATAGGCGGGCGGCACTTGCACGATGGCGCCCGTCAGGGCCGCCAGCTCGGTGCGGATGGCATCCGGCGACAGGCCTGGAACCGGACGTTCCGAAAGTACCTCACCCTCGACGTCGTCGGTGCTCGTGGTCTTGCCAAGCCGGCATTCCGCTTCGTACGCCTTGTTCGACCCGAGCAGAAGGCTGGCAACTTTGGTCGCTTGCCCAAAACAAATCGGCAACAATCCGCTGGCGAGCGGATCGAGGCTGCCGGTGTGCCCTGCCTTGGCGGCCCGATAGATGCGACGCACCTGTTGCAGCGCACGATTGGAACTCGGACCAGACGGCTTGTCGAACAGCAGGATGCCGTGAACATCGCGCCAACGGGGCCGTGCGGGTCCGCGTTCAGCCGTCATTGACAACGTGCAGCTGTGCGAGCGCGAGCGGAGCGGCCGAAGGATTGGTTGCACATGCGAGAACAATGCGCCGCGCGCAACCGATCACGCGCGTGTCGCCGTGCGTCGCTTGCCGGCGGATCGGCAATCCCCTAGGTGCTCGAGCCACCGGGGTCATCGCGCAGCAGGTTCTCGATGCGTTCCCCGCGGTCAATCGAATCATCGTAACGAAAACGCAGTTCGGGCACGCGCCGCAGGCGCAGCGAGTGCGACAGCGCGTAGCGGAACTCGCGCGCCATGGAGTTGAGCTGCTCGACTGCGATTGGACCGTCATCTGCGCTGAGCGCAGTGACAAAAACCGTTGCGCTATCCAGGTCCCGTGTCACCTCGACATCGGACACGCTGACAGATGGCAATGCATGGTCGCGAACCGCGGCATGCACCAGCACCGCCAATTCACGGCGAAGCTGCGCGGAAACACGGTCGGAGCGGCTGAAGGACTGACTGGGCATACTGTGGGGCTGAGGGCTGAACGGGGTTCACAGCTCACAACGTGCGCGCCACCTCGATGCGCTCGAAGCATTCGATGCTGTCGCCGGGCTTGACGTCGTTGTACTGCTTGATGCCGATACCGCATTCGGTGCCGTTACGCACTTCGTCGACGCTTTCCTTGAAGCGCCGCAGGGATTCGAGTTCGCCCTCGTAGATCACGGTGTTGTCACGCAGCACCCGTATCGGCTTGTTTCGGCGAACGACACCCTCAACCACCATGCAGCCGGCTATGGCGCCGAACTTGGACGAGCGAAATACGTCACGCACCTCGGCAGTGCCGATGATCTCCTCGCGCACTTCGTTGCCAAGCATGCCGGTGGCGACCTGCTTCACCTGATCGATCACGTCGTAAATGATCGAGAAATAGCGAAGATCGAGGCCGCTGGTTTCGATCACCTTGCGCGCTGAAGCGTCGGCGCGCACGTTGAAACCGATGATGACGGCCTTCGAGGCGGCGGCCAGGGTCGCGTCGGATTCGGTGATGCCACCGACGCCCGACGCAATGACATTGACCTTGATCAAATCGGTCGATATGGCACTCAACGCCTCGCGCAACGCTTCGGCGGATCCCTGCACGTCCGCCTTGACGACCAGGTTCAAGGCCAGTTGCTCTTCACCCTGCCCCATCTGCGCCATGATGTCTTCCATGCGATTTCCGGCCTGCTTCCCGAGGCGCGTTTCGCGGCGCTTCTGCATGCGCTGCTGGGCAACGTCCTTGGCCAGACGCTCGTCCTCGACGACGACGAAGTCATCTCCGGCCTCGGGTACGCCCGAAAGCCCGAGCAGCTGCACCGGGATCGACGGACCGGCTTCGTCCACCTGACGGCCGCCTTCGTCGAACAACGCGCGCACACGTCCGTATTCGACGCCGCAGACGAGAAAATCGCCGCGCTTGAGCGAACCCTGCTGCACCAGCACAGTCGCCACGGGTCCGCGCCCCTTGTCCAGGCTCGATTCGATGACGACGCCGCTCGCGCGGCCCTCCGCGACCGCCTTGAGTTCCAGCAGTTCCGCCTGCAACAGAATCGCCTCGAGCAGATCGTCGACGCCGGCACCGGTCTTGGCCGACACCGGCACGAATTGCACGTCGCCACCCCATCCTTCGGTCTGCACACCGTGCTGGACCAGGCCCTGTCGCACATGGTCCGGATTGGCCTCGGGCTTGTCCATCTTGTTGACCGCGATGATCAACGGCACCTTGGCGGCGTTGGCATGCTGAATCGCCTCGACGGTCTGGGGCATGACACCGTCGTCGGCAGCAACCACCAGCACGACGAGGTCGGTCGACTGGGCGCCGCGCGCGCGCATCGACGAAAACGCGGCATGCCCCGGCGTGTCGAGAAAGGTGATGACGCCCCTGTCGGTTTCGACATGATACGCACCGATATGCTGGGTGATGCCGCCGGCTTCGCCCGAGGCGACCTTGGTTCGACGGATGTAATCGAGCAGCGACGTCTTGCCGTGATCGACGTGACCCATGATCGTGACGACCGGCGGCCGCGCCTCGCCCTCGCCTTCAACCTCGCCCGCCGAATGGACACGCAACGCCACCTCGGCATCGCGATCCTCGGCCTGTACGACGCGATGACCGAGTTCTTCGGCCACCAGGGCCGCCGTGTCGTGATCGATTGCCTGATTGATCGTCGTCATCACACCCATCTTGAACAGCGCCTTGACGACATCGGCGCCCTTGACCGCCATCTTCTGGGCCAGATCGGCGACCGTGATCGACTCGCCGACCGCAACCTCGCGCACCATCGGAGCGACCGGACGCGAGAATCCGTGATCGGCGCCGGTACGTTTCTGTTCGGGCTGCCGCGAACGCGGTTTTCTGCGCCCGGTGCGACGCGCCGCACCATCCGGGGAGAGATGCAACTGGGCACCGAACTTGTTGGTTTCCGGCACGTCGCCGTCGTCGCGCATCCGGTGCGAACCATGGCGTGATTTGTGCCGTCCGGGCGCACCCGGCCCTTCGTTGCGTCGCGGCCTTTCACTGGGCGCAGGCAACTCGGACGGCTCGGGGACAACGACTACCGGTTCCACTGCCGCCTGCTCGGCCGCCAATGCTTTGAGACGTTGTTCCTCGGCCTTGCGCGCCTCTTCCTCTGCGCTGGCCCGGGCCGCTTCTTCCTGCCGCTTGCGCTCCGCTTCGGCGCGCGCGAGGTCCTCGGCTTCGCGCTTCTTCTGCGATTCGGCCAGCTTGCGCGCGGCCTCCTCGCGCTCCGGATCGAGCTGATCCTCGACCGCACTGCGCTTTACGTAGGTGCGTTTCTGGCGCACCTCGACATTGACTTTCTTGGTCGCGGCGCCGCGCTGTCCCGGGTTGACCGTGATCTCGCTGACGGTACGACGCTTCAACGTCACCTGGCGCGGGCCGGCATCACCGCCCTCGGGAGCCACCTCGCGTTTGCCATGCGTGCGGCGCAGGAATCCGAGCAGCTTCACCTTTTCGGTGCTGCTGATGACCTGTTCGGGGTCCCTGAACGACATGCCGGCCTCGGTGAGCTGCGCGAGCAGCTTGTCCACCTCGGTTCCCAGCACACCGGCCAGTTGTTTGATTGTCACATCCGACATTTTCTCGACTCCCTGCCCTCGGCTCGCAGCGGCGCCGCCGCATGCACCGTAAGCACCTTCTACGAAAGCGCCGTCTCGCGCGCCGCCATGATCAGCGCAGCGGCGGTTTCCTCATCCAGACCTTCGATTCCCAGTTCCATCAATTCCACTGTCGCCAGATCGGCCAGATTCTCCCGGGTAATGATGCCGTTGCGCGCCAGTTCGAACGCGATGTTCTCCTCGAG
>JBAVZT010000437.1:0-1592 GCA_049588955.1 Rhodanobacteraceae bacterium
GCGCCAGCCGGCATCGATCGGCAGGCGTCCCGGCGCCAGCAGGACCACCGCACCGAGCGCGCCGAGCGCGGCGCCGATCCAGAAACTGCCGTTGACGACGAGATCGGTGCGCCCGCGATAGCGCGCCGGAATCAGCTCCTGGATGGCCGAATTGATCGCGGTGTATTCGCCGCCGATGCCGGCGCCGGTCAGGAATCGAAACAGCGCGAAACTCCAGAAATCGAACGAGACTGCGGTCAGCGCGGTCGCGACGAGATACAGTCCGAGCGTGACCGTGAACAACCGCTTGCGTCCGAGCCGGTCGGTCAGCCAGCCGAAGAACAGCGCTCCGAGCACCGCGCCGCCCAGATAGAAGCTCGCGGACAGGCCGATTTCGGCATCGCTCAGGTGCAGACGCGGGCTCGCCTGCAGCGCGCCCGAGAGCGCGCCGGTCAGCGTGACCTCGAGGCCATCGAGTATCCAGGTGATGCCGAGCGCGACGATCACCTGGGTGTGAAAGCGACTCCACGGCAGGCGATCGAGTCGTGCCGGAACATCGGTTGAAACGAGTGCCGCCGTGTGCACATGGGGTTTCATGCGGTCGGGAGTTGAAGTATGCACACCGTCAACACTACGCGAGTGCCACCGTCGCCGCACTTCGGCCGGCGCTGCATGAAGGCCGATGGATCGACAGCGGCGTCAGGAAAACGCTCGGCATGGACATGCACTTGCGTTAGGACGCCAACGCGCGTCAGCTCCGCGTTCGATCCGGTGGTTTCGGGCAGCGGCATGTGTGCGCAATACTGGGCAGCAGGGAACGCATCTGCTCGATGCGGGTCTCACATGGGCGCGAGCGGACCCGCCCGTGCCAATACGCAACAGCCCGCGCTATGCGCGCAATGGAACTCGCCTTGACCAGATCGCTTTCACGCATGCTTGGATTTGCCTTGCTCGTCGCACTGCTTGCCGGCTGCGCGCATGAGAAGAAGTTCGCGCTGACCGATGTGCGCGGCCACCTGCCCGATCTTGCGTTCACGCTCACATCGGACGACGGCAAGCGCGTCGCTGCAGATGATTTCAAGGGCAAGGTCGCACTGCTGTATTTCGGGTATACGCACTGCCCGGATGTGTGCCCGCTGACGCTGACGCATCTGCATGTGGTGATGCAGCGGCTCGGCGCGGCGGCGGACGGCGTGCGCATCCTGTTTGTCAGTGTCGATCCGGCGCGCGACACGCCGGACGTATTGCACGCCTATGTTCACGCATTCGACACGCATGTGGTCGGCCTGACTGGCGACGAGCGCAGCATCGAGGCGCTGGCCAAACGCTATCGCGCGGCGTTCAACCGCAATCCGCCGACTGCGGACGGCAACTACGAAGTCAGCCACTCCTCGTCGATCTACCTTTTCGATCGGTCCGGGCACGTGCGCCTGCTGGCGACTCCGATCGATTCGCTCGACGACATCACCCACGATTTGAAACTTTTGCTCGGGCAGTCGACATGAGGACTTTATCGAGGATCCTTGTCGCGCTGCTATTGGTCGCGGAGACGGGGGCCGCGCTTGCGCAAGTCCCGGCGCCTGACGCGCCGTCGATCGCGGTCAGCGCTGCCT
>JBAVZT010000438.1:0-4928 GCA_049588955.1 Rhodanobacteraceae bacterium
GGGACGGACTTGCGACCATCCGACAACAGGAATTCCCCGACGATCGCGGGCGAGATACTCGTCGCGTCGGCACGACAGGGGCCATTTGCGTCGTTGTTCCAGCACAGCGCGTGGCCTTCGGCATCGCGCGCAATCAACCCGTCGTCGGCCGCGCCCGTATCCCGGACCACCAGGTGGTGCGCATTCGTATAACGGACCAGGTACTCGAGATCGATGCGGTCGCCACGCAGCAGCTCGTGAATCAGGGCGCCGGCAAGCAGACCGTCGGTGCCGGGATTGATCGGCACCCACTCATCGGCGATCGCGCCGTAGCCGCTGCGCACCGGATTGATCGCCACGATCTTGGCGCCGCGCTCCTTGAGCCTGCCGAGTCCGAGTTTGATCGGATTGGAATCGTGATCCTCGGCCACGCCCCACAGCATCAGGTACTTCGTGTGTTCCCAGTCCGGTTCACCGAATTCCCAGAAGCTGCCTCCGAGCATGTACATGCCGGCTGCGGCCATGTTGACCGAGCAGAAGCCGCCATGTGCGGCGTAGTTGACGGTTCCGAACTGCTGCGCCCACCACCCGGTCAGCGCCTGCGACTGGTCGCGGCCGGTAAAGAATGCGAGTTCGTCGGGATTGCGCCGACGGATGTCGCCGAGCCACTGGGTCGCGAGCGCCAGCGCCTCATCCCAACCGATCTCGCGGAACTCGCCCGCGCCGCGCTCGCCGACGCGCAGAAGCGGTTTGGAAAGTCGTGCCGGGGAATAGTGCTGCTTGATACCGGCGGAACCTTTCGCGCAGATCACGCCGCGGTTGACCGGGTGCCTGGGATTGCCGTCGATGTAGCGCACGCGGCCGTTCCTGAGATGCACGCGAATGCCGCAGCGGCACGCGCACATGTAGCACGTGGTGGTCTTCACCTCGTCGCCGGTCGGCAGATTGAGTTCAAGCGAATCGTGCGGCATTCGAGTGCGCCTTCGATTATCGACTGGCAGCGCCCGACATCACGCCGCCGGGTCATGGTACCGGATGCCCCGGCGTCTGCGCGCAGCGCAGCCGGGACGCCGGCCGGATGCCATGGCACCGTGTCCCCGGCTCCGTGGCAGACGTGCTTGAAGTCGATCGCAACGGCCGTTCGCGGCCGACCCGGAATCGAACGCTCCAAACCCAAGCGGCGGCGCGTCCATCCCAATGCCACAGCCCCGTCGGTCGTCGCCGTCGGGCGGACGCATGCATGCAACATTCCCGACCAGGCGACGGCACGACGGGAAAAAGAGCGTTACTTCCCCGGATAGAGCATGTCCACACGTATTGCGATCCTGATTCGGCCGCCGTGGCCGTCGCTGCCGCTGTGGCGTCCGGACGGCTGACATTGCCTCGCGGGTGCCAGCGACCGGTTTGTTCGCCGTGCCACGACTCCACGGCCCCGCTCTTGTCGGCAACGCCGCCGCGCCGCATGCTTGGCAGATGGCCGACCGAGTGCGCCCGACGTGGATCGCTACGAACGCATCCTGACCCTGCACCGCATGCTCAAGTCTGCGCGCTATCCGGTGCCGCGCGCGCGCATCGAGGACGAACTCGGCTGTTCGCGCGCGACCGTCTACCGCGACATCGCGTTTCTGCGCGATGCACTCGGCGCGCCGATCGACAGCGACGGCGAGCATGGCGCGATTCACTATGCCGCCGACGAGGGCGATCGCTTCGAACTGCCTGGCCTGTGGCTCAATAGTGATGAACTGGCTGCGCTGCTCGCACTGAACGAGATGCTCGATCGGGCGGGAC
Organism: Rhodanobacteraceae bacterium; assembly: GCA_049588955.1. Taxonomy (GTDB): domain Bacteria; phylum Pseudomonadota; class Gammaproteobacteria; order Xanthomonadales; family Rhodanobacteraceae; genus Dokdonella_A. The sequence continues at coordinate 1,768 of JBAVZT010000438.1, forward strand.
CTGGCGTGCTGGCCGACGCGCTCGCGCCGTTCCGCGCGCGCATCGAAGGATTGCTTTCCGATCATGTGAGCGGCAAGACGTTGCCGGTCGATCGTATCCGCGTCATTGCGAGTGCGGCACGCAAGCTTGATCAAGCCGGGTTCCGCACGGTTGCCGGTGCGCTGCTCAACCGCAAGCGCCTCAAGTTCGAGTATCGCGCGCGCTCGACCGATGCCGAAACCGAGCGCATCGTATCGCCGCAACGGCTCGCGCACTATCGCGACAACTGGTATCTGGATGCCTGGGACCACAGTCGCGATGGACTGCGCAGCTTCGCACTCGATCGTATCGGCAAGGCGCACGTGCTCGCGGACGCCGCGCTCGATCGCGACTGCGCCGAACTGGACGAGCATCTGGCCTCGAGCTACGGAATCTTTTCCGGCGAGCCCAAGGCATGGGCGACGATCCGATTCTCGTCGCACGCCGCGCGCTGGGTCGCCGACGAGCATTGGCATCCAAGCCAACAGGGGCACTGGCTTGCCGACGGATCGTACGAGCTCAAGCTGCCGTACTCGAATTCGCGCGAACTGCTGATGGATCTGCTCAAATACGGTCCCGACGCCGAAGTCATCGCCCCGGTGTCCCTGCGCGAGGAGATGAAGATCCTGCTCGGACTCGCGCTCGGCGCCTATCAGAAGAGCGCGCGATGAGAGTGACTGCGCAACGCGATCCGGGTTCCGGAATCGGCGCGACGTCACGAGCGCAGGTCTCGCTCGTGCTCGGCGCCGGCGGGGCGCGCGGCTATGCCCACATCGGTGCGATCGAGGAACTGCTGGCGCAGGGTTTCGAGATTCGTGCCATCGCGGGCTCGTCGATGGGCGCGGTGATCGGCGGCGTGTATGCGGCCGGCAAGCTCGATGCGTACCGCGACTGGGTGTGCACGCTGCAGCGGTTCGACGTCTTGCGTCTGCTCGACTGGACCTTGTCGGGCGGCGGCTTCATCAAGGGCGATCGCATCATCGACGCGCTCAAGGACTTGATCGGCGAGACCGATATCGATGACCTGCCGATCGCCTACACCGCAGTCGCGGTCGATCTCGACGCCCAGCGCGAAGTGTGGTTCTCGAATGGTCCGCTGTTCGATGCGATCCGCGCGTCGATTGCGATTCCGACCGTGTTCCGCCCGCATCGCTACCTTGGACGTACATTCATCGATGGCGGCTTGCTCAACCCGCTACCGGTATCGGCCACGCTGCGCGACCTGACCGATTGCACGATTGCAGTCGATGTGAACGCACCGGCAGAACGGCTGGGTGACACCACGGACGACGATCGCGGCATCGCGGGGCAGGGCTCGCCCGAACTCGCCGGCACTGGAGAGGACAAGGTTCCGCGGCAGTCGGGTCATTGGCGCCGCATCGCCGGATTCGTCGAGTCGTTTCGCGGCGAGCGCGACAATGCGCCGGCTGTGCGCGAGGCAAGATTGTTCGATCTGCTCGAACGCTCGCTCGATATCGTGCAGGAAACCATTACGCGCCTGAAGCTGGCTGCGCAGCCCCCGGACCTTCTGATCACGGTCCCGCGCAACGTCTGCGCGATCTACGACTTCCATCGCGCCGAAGAGGTAATCGAAATCGGCCGTAGGCGAACACGTGAAGCGCTGGAGCGCTGGCGTGCGTCGCCCTCACCGCAGCCGCAGCCGCATGTCGCGGACTGATCAGCCGCGTTTCATCGACGCGAAGAACTCGTCGTTGGTCTTGGTATTCTTCATCTTGTCGAGCATGAACTCCATCGCGGCGAGTTCATCCATCGGGTGCAGCAACTTGCGCAGGATCCAGATCTTCTGCAGGAAATCCGGCTCGATCAGCAATTCCTCGCGGCGCGTGCCGGAGCGGTTGATGTTGATGGCGGGGTAAACGCGCTTCTCGCCGATGCGTCGGTCCAGGTGCACTTCCATGTTGCCGGTGCCCTTGAACTCCTCGTAGATCACCTCGTCCATTTTCGAACCGGTGTCGATCAGCGCGGTGGCGAGGATGGTCAGCGAACCGCCTTCTTCGACATTGCGCGCGGCGCCGAAAAAGCGCTTGGGCCGCTGCAATGCGTTGGCGTCCACGCCACCAGTCAGCACCTTGCCCGAACTCGGTACCACGGTGTTGTAGGCTCGCGCGAGGCGCGTGATCGAATCGAGCAGGATCACGACGTCCTTCTTGTGTTCGACCAGGCGCTTGGCGCGCTCGATCACCATTTCGGCGACCTGCACATGGCGCACGGCGGGCTCGTCGAATGTGGAAGACACCACTTCGGCGCGCACGCTGCGCTGCATTTCGGTGACTTCCTCGGGACGCTCGTCGATCAGCAGGATGATCAGGTGCGCGTCCGGATGGTTATGCACGATGGCCTGGGCGACGTTCTGCAGCATCATGGTCTTGCCGGCTTTCGGCGGCGACACGATGAGCCCGCGCTGGCCCATGCCGACCGGCGACATCAGGTCGAGAATGCGTCCGGTGATGTCCTCGGACGAGCCGTTGCCGCGCTCCAGATGAAACGCCTTGCGCGGAAACAGCGGTGTCAGGTTCTCGAACAGGACCTTGTTCTTGGACGCTTCCGGCGGCTCGCCGTTGATGTGATCGACCTTGAGCAGCGCGAAATAACGCTCGCCTTCCTTGGGCGGGCGGATGCGTCCGGTGATGTAGTCGCCGGTACGCAGATTGAATCGGCGGATCTGGCTTGGACTGATATAGATGTCGTCGGGACCGGCGAGGTAGGACTCGTCGGGACCACGCAGAAAGCCGAAGCCGTCTTGCAGGATTTCGAGAACGCCCTCGCCGTAGATGCCGCCGCCGGCGCGCGCATGCGCCTTGAGGATCAGGAACACGATGTCCTGCTTGCGTGCGCGCGCCGCGCCTTCCTGCACGCCGAGGCTTTCCGCCACGCCGAGCAGGTCGGCCGCATTCTTGCGCTTGAGTTCGTTCAGATCGATCAGCGGGCCGTCTCCGCCACCGTTCCTGGACTCGTCGTAATCTTCGTCGACATTCGGGTGGCCCTGCGGGTTGTGACGATTGCCGCGACGATCGCGCCGGCCGCGCGAACGATCGCGCGAGGAGCGTTGGCCGCCGCCCTGGTGTTGCTGCTTGCCTTGCTGTTCGCGCGATTCGGACGAAGATCGTTCCGCGTCTGCAGAC
>JBAVZT010000439.1:0-5483 GCA_049588955.1 Rhodanobacteraceae bacterium
GGCGAGCGGCACCTGTGCAGCCAGTGCAAGCTCGGCGCTGAGGCGAGCGAGCAAAGCGAAAGCGCCACGACCGCTAACGCAACGCGCCGACCACTCGATACTTGTTGCGACCTTCCTTCTGCAGCGCCGGTTGGCCCAGGTCGACCGTTCCGATCAACCAGTAGCGCGACAGGCTGGCGCCATTGCGGCGCAACACGACGGCCGCGGCATTGCCGCTGTAGATCAGATCGCCCCTTCGCAGGGCCGAAGTCGACATGGTCTCTTCGATAGTGCGGCCGTCGTTGTAGTGCTGCTCGAGCGCGGAGCGTTCGCTTGATGCGTGCTCGGGCAGCTTGCCGGTGAATATCGACGGTGCGGTCGTCGATGTCTCGCGCAACGTGTATGCACCCGGCCGCAACGACTCCAGAACCCGGTAGCGATTGCCGCCGAGCGGCTTCAATTCCGTGCGGCGAAGATCGAGATCGCCGGCAAGCCAGAACAATTGCGGATTCAATCCTTCGCGGCGCACGACTGCGCGCACCGGGCCGTCGACGAAAATCAGATCGCCCGGAAGCAATCGAGCGGTATCCATCGACCCCCGCGCGGCGCGCCCGTCGTTCAACCGTTTCTCCAGCCGCTGGCGGATCGCATCGACATCGGGCCGACGCTGTGCAGCCGCATGCGACAAGGAAGGCGCGGCCTGCACCGTCTCGGCTGTGCCATCCGATTGTGACGCATCGATACCGTGCGACGCGTTCGACGGCGCTGCACCATTGTTTCTCGCATGACCTGCGGCAGAAGCCTGTGACACCTGCGCTGCCCGGGCCTTCGGTCGTGCCGCGAGTTGGCTCCTGCTTGGCTTGACCTCGATGCTGACCGCCTTGTCCTCGACACGAATCAGGATGTTCTCGAAGAAACCGTCCCGCATCACGACATCGGCGTGCCCGCCGGCGCGCACTTTCGAGGCGATTCTCGCGTGCCAGTAGGACGGCGCGGTAATCACCAGTCGCTTGCCCGACAACGCGGCCTCATGACCCAGCGCGGCAAGCTTTGCGTCGCTCGCGCCCGACGTGAATTGCTCGCCGCTGATATCCACGTTCTGCTGAGCCCTGGCCGGGACCGCGACCAGGAGCGCCACAGCGAGGCAACCCCGAAGCATTGCAATAGCCCTCATTTGGAATCGCCGTGCACGCCGCCCTTGGTCAGTTCGAGCGGATTGAGCAGAGCTTCGAGCTGCTTGCGCGTCAGACCGGTGGTTTCCAGGGCGACATCGAGTATGGGTCTGCCCGACTGATAGGCTTTCTTGGCTGTCGCAGCCCCTTTTTCGTAGCCGATCACCGGATTCAGCGCCGTCACCAGAATCGGGTTGCGCTCGAGCGCCTCGCGAATATGGTCCTCACGGACCTTGAAACCGGCGATCGCGCTATCGGCCAGAGCGCGCGACGCATTGGCGAGTATTTCGATCGACTGCAACAGGTTCAGCGCGACCACCGGCAACATGACGTTGAGCTGGAAATTGCCGGCCTGCCCCGCAATCGTGATCGTGCTGTCGTTGCCTATGACCTGCGCGCACACCATGGTCATCGCCTCCGGAATCACCGGGTTGACCTTGCCGGGCATGATCGATGAACCCGGCTGCAAGGCCGGCAACTCGATTTCGCCGAGTCCGGCAAGCGGACCGGAGTTCATCCAGCGCAGGTCGTTGGCGACCTTCATCAGCGAGCAGGCCAGCGTTTTCAACTGTCCGGACAGCTCGACCGCCGCATCCTGCGAACTCATGCCCTCGAAATAATTATCGGCCGATTCGAACGCAACGCCGGTCATGCGGGAGAGTTCTGCACAGATCTTCGGGCCGAGCGAGGTATCGGCATTGATTCCGGTACCGACCGCTGTGCCGCCCTGCGGCAGGCGCCGCATGCGCTTGAGCGCATCATTCAGGCGCTCACGGTTCGAGCGGATCTGCGCCGCCCAGCCGCCGAGCTCCTGCCCGAAAGTCAGCGGCATCGCATCCATCAGATGCGTGCGTCCGGTCTTGGCGACCTTTTTCAGTTCCTTGGCGCGCCGGTCGAGCGTTTTTCTCAAATGATCGAGCGCCGGCAACAATTGCTCGCTGACACCGAGCGCGGCACTGACCTGGATCGCACTCGGAATCACGTCATTCGAACTCTGCCCCATGTTGACGTGGTCGTTCGGATGAACCTTGGCGCCGACCGATTTTGCCGCGAGGTGCGCGATCACCTCGTTGGCATTCATGTTCGAGGAGGTGCCCGAACCGGTCTGGAACACGTCGATTGGAAACTCGGCGTCGAATTCGCCGGCGGCGACGCGTTCGGCGGCGCGGCGAATGGCTTTGGCCTGGGTCTTCTTCAGATGGCCGAGATCGCTGTTGGCCTGCGCGGCCGCCGACTTGATCAAGCCGAGTGCACGTATGAATCCGCGCGGCATTCTCATGCCCGAAATCGGAAAGTTCTGTACGGCGCGCTGGGTCTGTGCGCCATACAGCGCCGCAGCGGGCACCTTCAATTCGCCCATGCTGTCGCGCTCGATCCGGTATTCGCTCATGGTCGCTCCCAATGATGACGTGGTGTTGCCGACGGCCGACGATTATAGCGGTGCGGTGTAGACTTCACCGTCCCGTTCGTCACAGGTCCTGAAATGGCGCCGACCGAGCTTACCGCCCTGTCCCCGCTCGACGGCCGCTACGCGGCCCGAACCGCGGCGCTGCGTCCGATCTTCAGCGAGTTCGGATTGATCCATCGGCGCTTGCGCGTCGAGGTGCGCTGGCTGGTCGCCCTGGCCGAAAATTCCGCGATCGGCGAACTTCGCCCACTATCCGCGGCCGCCCGCCAGAGGCTGCTCGTGCTTGCCGACGATTTTTCGCCGGCCGACGCCGAACACATCAAGGCGATAGAGCGCGAAACCAACCACGACGTCAAGGCGGTCGAGTACTTCATCAGGGAACGCATCGCCGACGATGCCGAGTTGGCCGGCGCTGCGGAGTTCGTTCATTTCGCCGCGACCAGCGAGGACATCAACAATCTCGCCTACGCACTGATGCTGCGCGACGCGCGCGACGAGATCGTGTTGCCGGCCGTCGAGCGGCTCACCGAGAGGCTGCGGCGCATGGCGCATGCGCTCGCCGATCAGGCGATGCTGTCGCGAACCCACGGCCAGACCGCGTCGCCCACGACGCTCGGAAAGGAAATCGCCAATGTCGTCGCACGCATCGAGCGCCAGCGACAGCAGATAGAACGTGTCGAACTCACCGGCAAGATCAACGGCGCGGTCGGCAACTACAACGCTCATCTGGCCGCCTATCCCGAGATCGACTGGCCCGCGTTCGCGCGCGGTTTCGTCGAAGATCTCGGACTCGCATGGAATGCGTACACCACACAGATCGAGCCGCACGACAGCATCGCCGAGCTGTGCGACGCGATGCGCCGACTCGACACGATTCTGATCGACTTCGCCCGCGATATCTGGGGCTACATCTCGCTCGGCTATTTTCTCCAGACACCCGTTGCCGGCGAGATTGGATCGTCGACGATGCCGCACAAGATCAATCCGATCGATTTCGAGAATGCCGAAGGCAATCTTGGTCTTGCCAACGCGCTGTTCGCGCACTTCGCCGAAAAGCTGCCGATCAGCCGTTGGCAACGCGACCTCACCGATTCGACCGTATTGCGCGCACTCGGCACCGCATTCGGACACGCGCTGGTCGCGCTCGATGCGTTGTCGCGCGGTCTGGCCAGGTTGAGTGCCGATCCGGAACGCCTTGCTGCCGACCTCGACGCGAGCTGGGAAGTACTGGCCGAAGCCGTGCAGACCGTGATGCGCCGCTACGGCCTGCCGCGGCCGTACGAGCAGCTCAAGGCGCTCACACGCGGCCACGGCATCACGCACCACGCCTTGCGCGAATTCATCGGAGCGCTGGATCTTCCGGAGCAGGCGAAACAACGACTGCTTGCGCTGACGCCCTCCGGGTACACCGGTCTCGCCGGGAAGCTGGCGCGGGATGTCTGAGTCGTTGCATGCGAGCGGCTGAAGGCGCTTCAACGCTGCCGATCGAAGTCCATGCGCGAGGCGAGCAGTCGCTCGGCATGGAGCCCGTGCAGTTTCTCCGCGATTACTGGCAGAAGCGACCTTTGTTGGTACGCGGCGCAATCGCAGCATTTCAGGACCCGCTGGACCCCGACGATCTTGCCGGCCTCGCCTGCGAGGAACTTGCACTGGCACGCATCGTGGAGCGCTCGGTGCACGATTCCCGCGCTCGGCGCAAACGTGACCCACGCGTTACCTTGAGCGTTCGCTACGGTCCATTCGCCGAGGCCGACTTTGCGAGGCTGCCGAAGACCGGCTGGACTTTGCTGGTGCAGGATGTCGACAAATGGGATGCCGATGTCGCCACCCTGCTCGATCGCTTCGCCTTCCTGCCGCGCTGGCGCATCGACGATGTCATGGTGAGCTACGCCGAGCGGGACGGCTCGGTCGGCCCGCACGTCGATCAATACGATGTGTTCCTGTTGCAGGGACTCGGTCGGCGCCGCTGGCGGATCGATACACGCAGTTGCACTGCGAACGCGGCAGACCCGCACGCGAGCGCCGGCGCAAACCCTGCGCACCCGGTTGACGGCAGGCTCGCATTATTGCGCCACTTCATACCGACACACGAATGGATACTTGAAACCGGCGACATGCTGTATCTGCCGCCCGCCATCGCGCATCATGGCGTCGCGCTCGCCCCATGCATGACCTATTCGATCGGCATGCGTGCACCGGCACAATCGGAACTTCTGCTCGATTTTGCCGCCGAGTTCGCCGAAACGATGCCCGAAACGCTGCGTCTGGCCGACCCCGATCTGATGCCGACCCGCAACGATGGCGAGATCGACGAGGCAACGATGACGCGGGTGCTGCAAGCCATGCCGTGGTTGCGATCCGGCACGCACGGGCAGGAACGATTGCGCCGGTGGTTTGGCCGCTTCATCACGCGTTATCGCAGCGCGCAAGTCGCCGTGCGGCGGCTGGCCGCGCTCACCGATGCGGCGTTTGAGCAGTTGTTGCACCGAAACGCGCTCCTTCGACGCAACCCGTGGTCGCGCTTCGCATGGGCACGCGCCGGGCGCGGAGCGGTCCTGTTCGTCGCCGGCGAGGAGTACCCTTGTTCATCGCGGCTGGCGCGCATAGCCTGCGCGCAGACCGAGTTCGCATGCACGACAGTCGCTCCCCCGCGCGATCGAGAAACGCTACGCAAGCTCATCGATGCGGGACACCTGGTTGCGCTGCGCGCGAACCTGCCCCTACGACGGAGAAAATCGTGATTCGCGAGGACTTTCGGATCGAATGCGCTTCCTGGGATACCGATCGCGACGCCATCCGCGCGGTGCGCGAGCAGGTATTCATCATCGAGCAAGGCGTGCCGCAAAGCGAGGAGTGGGACACGCACGATGACCGTTCGTTGCACCTGCTCGCACTGGATAGCGACGGCGGCGCGATCGGCACCG
>JBAVZT010000440.1:0-17207 GCA_049588955.1 Rhodanobacteraceae bacterium
CGCACGAGGAGTCGCAGACCACTGCCACCAACGTGGTCGATTTCATGGCGCTGCTCAAGAAGAGCATCGCCGAGAACAAGCGCCAGCCGGCGGCAAAAAGCACGAAAAAGAGCGCCCGCAAGTCGGCGGCACGCAGCAAAACGCCGAAAACCGGCAAGAAGAGGGCGGGGCGCACGTCCGCCAACAAGTCCGCCGGCACCAGGTCGAAATCCAGGGGGTCGGCTTCAAAGCGCTCCGACGGCGCGCAAAAGCGCAAACGTCGCATCGGATAGGTGGCGGCGAATGGCCAGGCGCAAACGGGCCGATCGCGATCGCCTGCGCGAGTATCACAAGCGGCGCGAATTCACGGCGACATCGGAGCCCGCGGGCAGCAAGCGCAAACCCGGGAAGGGCAGGATCGGCAAGCCTATCTTCGTCGTGCAATTGCACGAGGCGTCGCGGCGGCACTTCGATTTCCGTCTGGAACTCGACGGCACCTTGCGCAGCTGGGCCGTGCCCAAGGGTCCCTCGGCCGATCCGGCCGAAAAGCGCCTGGCGGTACAGGTGGAAGACCATCCGCTGGAGTACGCGCGTTTCGAAGGCAGCATTCCCGCCGGCTCGTACGGCGCCGGGGTGGTGCAGATATGGGATCGCGGCCACTGGTCGTGCGAGGGCGACGCAGCAGTCGCGCTCGACAAGGGCCACCTGCACTTTACCTTGTACGGCCAACGCCTGAAGGGAGACTGGACTCTCGTGCGCACGGGTCGCGGCGGCAAGCAATGGCTGCTGATCAAGGTCAAGGATCGCCACGCCGGCGACGACATCCATGCAACTTCGCCGAGCGCATCGACCCATCGAAAACGGGTCCGCGAGATGGCGGATGAATGCGACGTGCAATTGGCAACTCTGGCCGAAAGCGAGCCGGGCAAGGGACAGTGGATACACGAGATCAAGTACGACGGTTACCGCGTCCTGATCGCCAGGAGAGGCCGGCAGGTGTGTATCCGCTCCCGCAACGGACAGGACTGGACCCCGCTGCTGTCCACCGCGGCCGCGGCCGCGGTGGCGCTCAATTGTCGCAGCTGCGTGCTCGACGGCGAACTGGTGATGTGGGATGCCCGGGGTCGCAGCAGCTTCAGCGCATTGCAGGAGGCATTCGGCAACGATGCCCTGCGTCGCAGCGAGGTGATGTGCTTCGATCTGCTGGAGAAGAACGGCAGGAATCTGCGCTCGCAACCGCTGAAAAGGCGCAGGGCAATGCTGGAGTCGCTGCTGCGGCAGGCCGATCGCCCGTTGCGGCTGTCGCAGGTACTGGATGGTCCCCCCGAAGAGTTGCGAAAGGCCGCGTGCGCGCACGGGCTGGAAGGCATCATCGCCAAGGACATCGCGGCGCCCTACAGCGCCGGGCGCAATCGGCACTGGCTGAAGCTGAAATGCGTGGCCGGTGACGAATTCCTCGCTATCGGCTACACGCCGGGGCAGGGCGTTCGAAAGTCCCTGGGTTCCCTGCTTCTGGCCGAGTGGAAACAGGACGCCTGGCACTATTGCGGTCGCGCCGGGAGCGGTCTCGATCAGGATCTGATCGCCAGAGTACTTCGCTTGCCGACGACAACCGGGATACCCGGTGACATCAGGAATCTGCCGACGCGGGCTCAATTGCGTGGCGCCGCACCGACGTGGCTGGAGCAGCGTCCGGTAGTTGAAGCGAATTACCGCGGGCGCACCCGCGACGGCCTGCTGAGACAACCCGCCGTAAAGGGCGTACGAATGGACAAGAGCGCCAGGTCGCTGAAACGAGACTCCGACCGCAGCCCCAAGGAGGCATCCACCATGCTGACGCATCCGGACAAACGCCTGTTCGAGCAGCCGCCCGTTACCAAGGCGCAACTGGCCGACTACTATCGGAGCGTGGCGCCGCAATTGCTGGCCGAAGCCGGAAATCGACCGATCAGTCTGCTGCGCTGCCCGGACGGCATCGATGGCGAATGCTTTTTCCAGAAGCATGCGACATCCGGTATGGCGAGTGGCGTGCACGTCATCGACATCGCCGACAACAGCGGCAAGGTCAAGCCCTATGTATGGGTGGACAGTGCCGAGGGTCTGGCCGCGCTGGTGCAGCTGGGAACCATCGAGCTGCACGCCTGGGGCAGTCGTGCCGGAGATATCGAACGGCCCGATCGCATCGTCTTCGACCTGGATCCTGCCAAAGACGTATCCTGGAAGAAGGTCAAGGACGCGGCGCGCCTCGTGCGTAAACGTCTTTCGGCAGTGGGATTGCAGTCCTGGGTGCGCACCAGCGGTGGCAAGGGACTGCATGTGGTCCTTCCGATTACGGGTGCCACTTGGGATCAGGCCAAGGGCTTCGCGCATGCCGTCGCCAAAGCCATCGCCAATGAACGCCCGCGGCAATTCCTCGTTACGGCCGCCAAGTCGGCTCGCAACGGACGCATTTTCATCGATTACCTGCGCAACAGCCGCGGCGCCACTGCCGTGACGAATTATTCGGTGCGCGCTCGACCGGGCGCCAGAGTGGCCACGCCGCTGCGTTGGGATGAACTGGCTCGCCTGCGCAGTGCCGATCAGTACGACATCAACAATGTGTTGCGGCGCGTTGCACAACTGAAGGGCGATCCCTGGAAAGGCATCGGCAGCAGGCGGCAGAAGCTGCCGCGGACCTGAGGACTGGCCACCTTGCCTGGCTTTGCCTGCAAATTCGTATTTTACATAATATGCATATGCACCCACTTTCCCAGAGTTCGTATCTGCGGGTGTATCTAGATTTGCGAAAACGTCAATGACGAGAGCCAGTCATCGATCTTCCGCGTCCACGGTCTGCGTTCCCACTGCCGGATCGTCACTTCGCGCGAGCGCGCAATATCCCTGTCCACCACGGATGTCATGTGCCGGGCAAACCCGGCATCGAACACATTGAGGTTGGCCTCATCGTTGAGCTTGAGCGAACGGTTGTCGAAGTTCGCGGATCCCACGATCGTGAGGTAATCGTCGACGATCATCATCTTGTTGTGGAATTTTGATGGTTGAAAACGGTAGAGATGCGCGCCCGCCTTTAGCATGGTTCCCCACATGGCCTGCGAGGCATCCCTGACCACCTGGCTGTCTCCGTATGGACCTGGAACGATCACCCGGATGCGTACTCCGCGCCGGCGGGCGCGCTCGAACGCGTCGATCATCAGGTCATCGGGCAAGAAATAGGCGGCCTCCAGATCAATGGACGAACGCGCACCATTGATTGCCATGAGATACATGAGCTGCATGTTTTCGCTGCCGCCTTCGGGGGAACTCGCGAACATCTGTGCCGCCATCTCGCCGGCCGGTCGAAGCATCGGATAGTAATCCGTGCCCAGCAGCACCTCGCCCGTTGTCGTGATCCAGTTGTCTTCGAACACTGCCTGGAACTGCGACACCACCGGCCCTTCGACCCGAAACTGCATGTCGCGCCAGCGGTCGGGACGGTCGGCGTCTCCGCTCCAGTCATCCGCGATGCCGACGCCGCCGGTAAACGCTACGCGACCGTCAACGATCAGCAGCTTGCGGTGAGTGCGGTTATTGAGCCGATCGATGGTGTACCACTGCAACGGATGGAAATATTCGAACTCCACGCCCGCCGCTCGCAAGCGATCGGTCACGGAATCCCTCATCTTCGATGCACCGATCCAGTCGACCAGCACATGCACTGCAACACCGGCGCTGGCGCGTTCGTCGAGAGCTGCCACAAACTTGTCCGATACGGCGCCGGACCAGTAAATGTAGGTTTCCAGATCGACACTTCTCCTGGCCGCCCGGATTGCGGCGAGCATCGCCGGAAAGATCTCGTCGCCGTTTTCAAGGTCATCGATTCGGTTTCCCTTGAGCACCGCAGGACCGAGCAAACTCGACAGTTCGAGACAGAACTGCGGACTGTCGACGGCACTGACCGGGCTGATATCGTGTGCCAGACGCTTTTCCTGTGGCAGCAGATTGAGAATGATCAGTGTTACGACGGCCGTCGCGAACACGCCGATTCCGACATACGCGAGTTTGCGCTTCCACTTTTCGGGTAGATGCATCGGGGTAAGTCAGGCTGCCCGTTGATCGAGGGTGCGCACGGCGCTGAGGCACCGGACGACCCTTTGACAATAGCGGACGATGGCTGAACACATCCACGGACCGCTGCCTGCACCCGATCATGGTTGCAACCGGGCGGGAGATTGGGCACCGTCCCGTAAGGCAACAGGTCAGGTAGCGAGAGGTATTCTCTTCGGCGGCTTGAATGAGAGAAAGGAGATTCCCGATGCCTGCCAAATCCAAAGCGCAACAGAAGGCTGCCGGTGCCGCCCTCGCCGCCAAGCGCGGAGACAAGAAAGTCGGAGAATTGAAGGGTGCGTCAAAGTCGATGTACCAGTCGATGAGCAAGGAACAACTCAAGGATTTTGCCGAAACCAAGCGCAAAGGCAAACCCAATCACAAGTCCGGCAGTTGAAGGACCCTCTGATTGACCTGACCTCGCCCGACGAGCAGCGCCGGACTACATCGCTTCCTTGATTCCCGCCTTCAGCAAGGCCCGATTGACCGGATAGGCTGTCCCGAATCCGGCCAGCATGGCGATCTGCATCATGAACCAGAATACCGGTCCGGTTTTGTCGAGCTCGTGGCCAAAAATGGCAAACGTGACAATTGCCATCCACCCGTACATTCCGACCTGCCATGCAGTCAGTGAAAATGCGTCGGCCTTGACGGCCTCGATCAGTGCCTTCCCCCTACCGATATCGCGCATGGGTTTGAGGGTGAAGTACTGAAACGCGATGCCGAACAGGAAGGCGAAAACGAAGTCGACGAGCCAGGCCGCAAAAATCCGGTGTCCGAACAGCGTCAGCGGAACCACCAGCAACCCGCTTTCAGCGACGAGGTCTCCGAGCGCACAGCCGCTTCCACAATGAGTGGCGGCCAGGGCATTCGATTGCCAGAAAGGCTTGTTGCTGCCGGGCGGAGCGTCGCCCTTCCGCCTTGCATTGCGTACGCAACGCTTGCTCGCCAGGCGTCCGATCTTGATATAGGCAAACAAGGCCAACGGGCCTGCATAGAGCGCAGTGATCGGCCAAACCAGGTTCATGATCCACATCTCTTGCCGATAGCCGCCAAAAATATCGAGCGCGATAGCCAGAGCACACATCAGCGCTACGGCAAGTGACAGAGAGGCGATTGGATGAAGCCAGATCGGCATGTTCGGAAATCATGCATCGATTAGGGACAGGCCGCCCGGACCAGCAGGATGCTGAAAACATCCGTCCTGGACTACTCGGCTCGCAGCTCGCGGCAGAGCCTGCTCCGCGAATCAATCGCATGCGTGATTGGCCCGCGTGCAATGCATCCATGGCATTGCAGCACTCTGCCAACGTATGGCGATTGAACATTTGCGCCGAGAGGGTTTTCGACCATGCCGGGATCGCTCCGTCAGTGACTCACTCGAATGCGCGAGAAAACGCGACGGCGATATGCCCCGTCGCGTTTTCGATCGCCTTGCTTGCGAGCCGTTCTCTTGTTCTCTCGCCGCGAACGAAATTGCGGCGGCCGGCGGCAAGCGCACGAGTTCGTTTACGCGCCGCCTGCCCGCTTGATCGAGAACTTGCCGAAGCCGATACCGATGTCCCAGCCGTCGCCGGTACCGCCGAGCGAAGCCGTGACGTTGCCTTTGGTCATCACCGCGCCCTGCGCGGTCTTGGCGGCGCCAACATGCGCTTTCGCCATGCCGTAATCACCCAGCACATCAGTGATCCTGTGCACATGGGTGAACTCGGCATGACCGTCGTTGATCTTGAACGCACCGGCGGTCAGCCCGCCCCCCTTGGCGTCGAGAGTGACCGGCATGGACTCGCCGTTGCCGCATTTCACCGTCCCGTGGCCCTGGGCGGTCAGATACGCGGCAGACCAGCCATCGAGCACGAAATTCATTTCGCAGTCGAGCGTTTTTGTATCGGTCGTCGATCCCATCGCTGCGTCGCCCTGCGACGCCGCGATTGCGCCGGAAACCATCATCGCCGCACCGAGGCTCAGCGCGGACAGCGTTGCCAATGTCATTGCCTTGAAACGCATCATTCATCCTCCTTGTCGAGCCCGACCTGGGCGCCGGGCGATATCCTGCTGTGACTTCAATTGACTAGGATAGTCATGCCGCACTGAACCTTCGCAAACGCGAAACAACCCGGCGCGCCTGGACAGTTTGCTGTCGCGCGCAGGTCATCCGACAGTCACGTGCATGGCGTGCTCCATTGGACAAGGTCATCGGGATCAGAAACGCGGATCGGCGGTGCCTCAATGAGGCCCGCTTCATGAGTTCCGCGCTGTTGTGTCAGCCACCCTTGTGCTTCATCTGCTTGCGCATGTCGGCGACTGCGCCGGCTGATACGGCGCTCGCATGGTTGCCCCAGGCATTGCGTATATAGGTGAGCACATCGGCGATTTCGGCGTCGTCGAGTTTGCCGTCGAAGGCCGGCATCGCGAATCCGGTCGGCTTGGTCCCGGTTGGCGGTATCTCGGCGCCGCCAAGCAGGACACGAACGAGCGTGTCGGGCTGCTCGGCCTGGATCGCCGAACTTCCCCGCAACGGCGGGAATACCGAGGCAAGCCCTTCTCCGTGCGCCATGTGACAGCCGCTGCAATCGTCCGCATAGATGGCCGCGCCACGCGTGGTGATGTCGTTCTCGGCGACGCGTGTCTCATCTTCCTCCCGATCGTTCTCGCGTGTGCGCTGAAAACCCTTCAAATAGGTCGCGATAGCGTCGAGATCGGCGTCGCTGAGATATTGCGTCGAATGGCTCACGACCTCGGCCATCGGTCCGGCTGCAGACGACTTGTCGTTCGATCCGGTCTTGAGATATTCGGCGATTTCCGCAACCGACCAGCCACCGAGTCCGTCGCGCAGATCGCCGGTGAGATCCGGCGCGAATGCATTTTCGCCATGACCTCCTTGAAACGGGTGGTCGCTATCGGCCGCACCGGCGAAATTCTTGCGCGTATGACAGGCTCCGCAATGACCGAGGCCATTGACGAGATAGGCGCCACGGTTCCACGCATCGGATTTCTTCGGATCCCGTCGGAACGTGCCCTGGTCGAAGTACATCGAGTTCCAGACGGCCATGAGACCGCGCACGTCGAATGGCCACGGCAACCGGTTCGGGCGATCGGGTTGGCGCACCGGTTCGAGCGTTTCGAGATAGAGCTTGATTGCGCTCACGTCGTCTGGCGTCACGCGTGTGTACCACGGATACGGAAATGCCGGATACAAGTGACTGCCATCCCGAGCGATGCCGCTGTGCATCGCTCGGTACAGATCGGCATCTGTCCAGTCACCGATGCCGGTGTCCTTGTCGGGCGTGATATTGGTGGAATACAGGATGCCGAACGGCGTCGGCACCGCGCGCCCTCCCGCGAACGGCTTGCCGCCTTCGGCCGTGTGGCAGGCAGCACAGTCCCCTGCCCTGACCAGATAACGTCCGCGCTGTATCGCCGAATATGCGCTGTCGGCATGTGACGATCTGGCCGCGATGAATGCTGCGGACAGAGCGAGTCCGATGGCTGCGAGGGCCCAGCGGAAGCCGTGCCCACGGCACTCGACGCCAGCGCGATCGATCGCGCCCACGCGCACCGCATCCCGACAACTGCGAACGTTCTTCGAGTGGACGTGCTCCATCACGCAGCTGCTCCTCAGGCTTGCATCAGGGGGCCCGGGTTCTTCAAGTATCGGTTCCGGATCGCATCCGCGGCCCAGAAAGTCAATGCGCCGACCGTGCCGGTCGGGTTGTAACCGGCGTTCTGCGGAAACACACACGCACCCATGATGAACAGGTTCGGGATGTCCCAGCATTGCAGGTAACGATTGACCACACTGGTGTTCGGGTCATCTCCCATGACCGTGCCGCCGGTGTTGTGCGTAGTCTGGTATGGCACGATCGAATAGTGTCCCTTGCGCGGCTTTGCATGGTACGAGCGCGGCTTCATGGCTTGCGCAATCACGGTCGCCCTGTCGGTGAGGAAGTTCGACATGTCATGCTCGTTCTTGTGAAAGTCGAACGTCATGCGCAGCAGCGGGTTGCCGTAGGAATCGCGATAGGTCGGATCGAGATCGAGATAGGCATCGCGGTAACTCATCACGCTTCCGTGCGTCGCGATGCTGGCCGAGGTCAGATAATTCTCGGCCATCGCCTTTTTCCAGCCCGCCCCCCACTTCGGAGTGCCGTCCGGGACACGGTGCTGCAAGATCGGGCGTCCACCCGTGGTCCACAGCGCGATGTAGCCGCCACCCAGGAATCCGAGCGGAGCGTGGTCGAAGTTGTCGCCGTTGAAATCGTCGATCGCCTGGCCCAGCGCACCGGCGCCCATGAACGGGTTGAGGTTTTCCTTCGGAAATACGTCGACGGACGAGGTGATCTGGTACGCGTAATTGCGCCCCGTCACGCCCTGCCCGCTCACCGGATCGTACGGCTTGCCGATTCCCGACAGCAACGCGAGATGCACGTTGTGCTGCGCATAGGCGCAGAGAACGACGAGATCGCCCGGCTGTTCGAACTCGCGCCCCTGCTGATCGACGTAGGTGACACTTTTCGCACGCTTGCCGGTCGAATCCAGATTCACGCGTGTCACTTCGCAGTGCGTGCGATACGAGAAACTGTCCTTCTTGAGCAGCACCGGCAGGATCGTGGTCTGCGGGCTCGCCTTCGAATAATTGCCGCAGCCGAACCATTCGCAGAATCCACAGTAGGTGCATTCGCCCATCTGCACGCCGTAGATATTCTTGTACGGGCGCGACGTATTCGACGCCGGGCACGGAAATGGATGGAATCCGGCCTCCTTTGCAGCCTTGTCGAACAGGACCGAGGCGTAAGCGCGTTTCAGTGGCGGATTCGGATAGCCGCGCTGGCGCGGGCCTTCAAACGGATTGCCGCCTGTTTGAATCGTGCCCTGGATGTTTCCGGCCTGTCCGGAAACCCCGTTGAGATAGTCAAACCGGTCGTAATAGGGTTCGAGTTCGTCGTAGGTGACACCCCAATCCTGGATCGTCATGTCTTCCGGGATAAAGCTCTTGCCGTAACGCTGTTCGGTGTGCGTTCGGATGGTGAAATCGGTTGGCAGAAAACGCCAGTGCTGGCCATTCCAGTGCACCGCGGCGCCGCCGACACCAGCGGCCGGACGGAACGAGCCGAGATGGCGCATCGGCAGTGCGGTCTGATCCATCGAATTGCGGAAGGTCAGCGTTTCGCGGCGAGGTTCCTCGAACAATCCGTTGCGGACCGCATAGCGCAATTCGTCCTGGATCGACGTTGTCGCGAAATCGGGAACCGTATCGCGAAAGCCGCCGCGCTCGAGCGCGAGTACCTGCAACCCGGCTTCGGTGAGTTCCTGCGCAAGGATCGAGGCGGTCAGGCCGAAACCGACCAGCACCACATCGACCGAAGGAAGCCTGGTAGCCATCGGCTCAGCCTTCCCGCTTGCGCGTACGGCCGCGACCGAACAGACCGACTGTCGGCAGCGCGTAGCGCTTGCCGTACTGTTCGATCTCCTCGACGTAGTTGTAACGCGGACCCGGAAAGCCGATCAGGTTCCAGCCGGCAAAGTCGCGGTTGCCGCCATACATCGGATCGGCCAGGAAACCCTCCTGCGTGTTCTGCCACAGCAGATCGAAGAAATCCTTCGCCGGTGCGTCACCGAGATCGATGTCGCCCTTCTCGAGCCCATGCAGGACATCATCCTGGGTGGCGGGCGGCAGCTGGTCGAACGGTTTGTGGAATTTTTTGCGACAGTATGTTCCGATATCGCGAATTGCCGTCCGGTACATTTCCGCCGGCGACAGTTTCGATTGGTACCCCTGTTGCTCGGTGCCCTTGCTCCAGGGTCCGCTCATGTACCAGGTTTGCGCCTGGCCCCAGGGACCGGTGAGTTGACGATCGATAAAAGTGGTAACGCCCGCCAGTTTCGCGCCGGGCTCCTTGTCGTCACCCGGGATCAGCCGATCCACCGCTGCATCGACAAAGCGCCGTTCCTCGTCGGTCAGGAACAATGTGTCGAGCGGTACGTGGGCGGCGAGACCGCCGCGGGTTTCGATCAGATCCGGATTGAGGCTGCGCACGGATTCGGCGTTTGCGTCGCCATCGCGGGTTTCGCGCGAACAACCGAGAACTGTCGCTGCCGGCACCGCCAACGCCGCGGCCTGAAGCAGGCGTCTGCGTGAAATCGACGAATCCATTGTGCTCTCCTTAGCACGAATGCCGGCAGCGGCACCCGCTCGAACTTACTCCTCGGCCGCTCGCCATTGCAAGCAATCGCGAATCGTTTCTTCAGCGGGCGTTCGGTTGCACGGGTGTCGCCACGCTCAACCCATCCTGCGATTGTGCTCCGGGATTGATCCGGAGGACCGACCTTGGAGCATGGCAGACAATCCGCCTCGATGATGCATGTGCGGATATTCCCGACGCCCGCAGACGGACTTGGTACGATGCGCCCGTCGCTGCCTGCGCCCGTCTGCGCACGCAGCGATATACGTCCTGCGTCGAAACCCGATCGATGGTCGAATACCACGGAGTCACATCACGATGAGTTTCGTTGCATGGATGGCGGCGATCGGCGCCCTGTTGCTCACGATGTCCCTGATTTCGGGCTGGATACGCCGCCTGCCGATCACGACCTACGCGGTCTACATGCTGGTCGGGTTTGCGGTCAGTCCGGCAGCGCTGGATCTGGTGCGCATCGACATCGTGGACGATGCGAATTGGCTGGCGCGACTGACCCAAGTGACGTTGATCGTCTCGCTGTTCATCGGCGGCCTGAAGTTGCGTATTCCGTTTCGCGACCCCTCGTGGCGGTGCGCGCTGCGCCTTGCATCGATCGCGATGATCCTTTGTATCGGCGGCGTCGCCGTCGCGATGCATGTCCTGTTCGGTCTGCCCTGGGCGCTGTCGCTGATCGTCGGCGCCGCGCTCGCGCCGACCGACCCGGTATTGACCACGACGGTCTCGGTCGACAATGCGAGCGATCGCGATGCTCTGCGCGTCGCGCTCTCCGGCGAAGCCGGTTTCAACGACGGCGCCGCGCTGCCGTTCCTGACGCTTGGCCTGGCGGCGGTCGCAGCGGGGTTTGCGTGGCCTTCGACGCTGCACTGGCTGGCGATCGATGCGCTATGGGCCATCGGTGCCGGCTTCTGCATCGGCTACGCATTGGGCTGGGGGGTCGGACGTGCGATTGCGGCGCTCGAGACGCGCCGCTGGACCACGGTTTCCACCGACCTCCTGGCACTCGCGCTGATGCTGCTTGCCTACGCTGCAGCCGACACCGCCCATGCGCTCGGCTTCATCGCGGCTTTCGCAGCCGGGCTTGGCTTGCGCGGCGCGGAAAAGGCGATTGTGCGCCGCCAGACCGATGCGATCGACGACAACGACGAGGCCGCCGCATTGCGCGCGCCCGCCGAAACTCTGGTCCTGAAATATGCCGATGGCACCTCTGCAGACGACGTTCCGCCGCGAGCGGCGCTGGAGGTCGGCAAGGTCGTGTTTGGCGCGCTCAGCTTCGGCGATACGCTCGAACGCCTGCTCGGCACCTTGATCATGCTGTTGCTCGGGGCGTTGCTGGCCGACAACTGGAACCTGACCGGACTCGCCGTTGCAGCCCTGCTGTTCGTGCTGATCCGTCCACTGTCGGTCGCGTTGGCGACACCGGGCCTGGGTATCCCGTGGCAGCGCCGCGCGCTGATCGGCTGGCTCGGTATCCGCGGCATCGGCAGTCTCAACTATCTGGCCTACGCGCTCGCTCACGGCCTGGCCGGCGGACCGCACGCACGTCTGATTGCGGGAATCGTCGTCACCTGCGTCGGCACCAGCGTCGTCGCGCACGGCGTCAGCGCGGAACCCTTGCTCGCATGGCGCCGGCGGCGGCTTGAAGCGATGGGCGCCGTCCGTTGAGACTTCGCCTCTCGGCGGTCAGCCCGCTTCTCTGAGCGGCGTGTTCTCCAGCTCGTTGCGCAGCGCTTCGCCACTTCGCGTGAGGCCCAGCGTGCGGTTCTGGATCATCGCGCGGAATGCCCGGTCGAACAGCCGGTCGAATTCGCGCCGACGCTCGGCCCGTTCATCGCCATCGCCGTTGGTCGGATCTTGCTTCTGCCACTCGCGGATATCGGCGAGAATTGCACTCGCGGTGCGCGCCTTGCGTTCGTAGAGTTCGCGCTCGAGCTCGTTCTCGGTCATCAGCCATACTTCACGATAGAACTGCTCGTCATCCTCGAGCATGGCGACAAGGTCGGTCAGACCCGGTTCTTCCCTGCGCATACGTTCTCCTTGCCTGAGCGTTCAACAGCGTTCAACGACGATGTCCCGCCGAACACGCCGGTACTGCGAGAGGCGCCTCATCGAACCACCGTGGCCCGACGCACCGAGCACCGATCGCGCGACGATCCCAGCCAGCGCCCATATCAGCACGGTGAGGATTAACACGGTGACAACGGCACTCACGCCGGGACCCGCCATTGCATGACGACCCGCGTCCGATCGGCCGAGTCAGCGCGTGCGCCCGCGTGGTGTGCGCCGGTTACCGGTCGGCAAGCGCCAGTCTCCGGCGTACATATCGGTCGGGTCGGAGCGGTAACCGTCCGCCCACGGCACCGCCTGCACACCGTTGCCGTCGGTCTCGCGCGTGGTGTCGGTGCGTTCGATCATCGATTCGCGCAGATGATCCAGGCTTGCGCGTCCCTCGCGGATCTCCTCGAGTTGACGGCGCAGGCGGGCCTCGAGACCGGGATCGCTGGTCCGGACGGCCTTTTCGTACGCGCGTTCGACGCGGCGCTCGGCGGCTTGTACCTGTGCAAGACTTTCGGCGTCGAGATCGGCGCCGTCCGGCGTCTGCCGGAGTTTGTGTCGCCATGCGTTGAGAGCGCGGTCGCCCGATTCGACACGCAGCTCGGTGTCGGCCAGGCGGGGGGCGAGATCGACCGCAAGTCTCGAATGCGTATGCGCGATGCGATCGAGCAGGTTCCTGAGATAAGGGCGCTGCGCATGCAGCGCAATCAGGCGGTACTGAATGGCCGTGTCATCCAGCACCCCGATAAGCTTTCTGACAAGCGTTTCCTCGATGTCGTCCATGTCAGTCTCCGCGCGGCCGGTCGCACGGTCTGCGCCGGGTAATATGGGTTATGGGGGACGCTTGCGCGTCCCGATCCTCTGCAGTCGGTGCCGGGCGCGCTCCCCGCCGCAGGACTGCCAATCGAATTCAGCACTTCGACTGCCCAGCAGGCCGAACAACTCATCCAGTGCGGCGGACCGATTCGGATACATCTTGCAACTCCGCTCAACGGTCAAACGAAGCCGAAATGTTGCGTATCCATGCGCCGTAACGGCATCGCTCGTACGGCTCGGAAGATGGGGACTTCCGTGCCCCGCAGCGCGTGTCCCTGCGTTTATGGCCGGAGAATATGCGCGATTGGTATGGCCGTCTGTTCGCTAATTTACAAAAGTGCGACGATCTGTCGGAGCTCGCTCGGTCGCGTGTAAAAGAGGCGTTAGCGCGACACGCGCTGCGATGTGAAAACGCGACGATGCCGAGGCTTCGGGCGGACTTGGGGCGTTCGTTGCCGGTGCCGGCAATGCCCTTCGGCACCGGACTAAGGCGTGACGCAAGTTCACCGATTTAGGCGCATCAGCGATCGAGCACGCGCTGGTAGGTATCGAGGTCGGCGCGATAACAACTGCATGCGATCGACTCGAGACGCTTGCGGTCGAGCACCTGCACCCTCCCACGCTTGTATTGGATCAAACCCAGCGCACGCAGCTCCGATGCCGCGTGGGTCACGCCGACCCGACGCACTCCGAGCATGTAGGCGAGAAACTCCTGGGTCAGGTAAACGTCCCGCCCGTGCGCACGATCCTCGGACATCAGCAACCAGCGTGCGAGGCGCTGGCGTACGTCGTGGAAGCGAACGCACGCGGCACCTTGTGCCAGCTGCGTCATCACGACATACGCATAGGCGCAGATGCGCTGACGCAGGAGCGGATGGGCCTCCATCTCGCCCTGCAGCGCCCTCGCGTTGACCCGGAGGAACTCGCCGGCGCCTTGAACCACCGCCTTTTGAAAGGATATGGCGACGCCCATGGTGAGGGAAAGGCCGAACATCCCCTCCGCGCCAATCATGCCGACCTCGACGCGCGCATCCTCGTCCGCCGGCGCCACCAGCGAGATGAAACCGTCGAGCGGGAAATACGCATGGCCGATACGCTGACCGAAGCCGCACAACTCCTCGCCGAGGTCGCATCGAACGGATTTGGAGATTGCGAGCAGACCTTCCCGCTCGGCCTGCGGCAAGCCTGCAAGCAGGCGATTGACAGGTGACGCGGCAGAATCCGACATGAGGTCCTCTCGCGTATGGCCCAATGGCCGGCAAGAGGAAGAAAACCTGCTCCCGATGTCGGAACGAGACTTGACTCGACTATACGCGCATCGCGCCACCCACAATGTACGTTTTCGCACATAGCTGCCAACGCGACTCGTGCTTGATCCCCGGTGTGCCGCACGCAGGGCGCAAGTACCCCAGCCGCTCAATCTCGGTGGCGCCCGGCGTGCTCGGAGGCAATCGCCGTGGCGAGATCGTGCGCATAGGTACGCGCCGCGCGCATCCACAGCAACAGGCCGGCGATTGCCATCTTCTGCTCATCGCGTCCGGGCTCGGGCTAGTCGATGATCTTCCGCAGGCGCGAACGTTGCTGCGATTGGCTGGGCGAAACCGCTCTGGATCGCGCGATATCGCGCTCGAACAGGGCGGCCCTCCGAGCGCCGAAACCATCGTTGCCGAGGCGCCGCGGCCACGTCTCCCTAAACAAACAACCCGCAGCGGCGGAGGGTGCGTGGCTTCACCGGTCGCGAGCATCGTCGGCGTCGCCGACGATGATGCGCGCGCCGCGTTGCCAGGTGCAATAAGACCATGCCCAGTTCGACATGACCGCCAGGCGGTTGCGAAAGCCGATCAGGAAAAAGATGTGCGCGACGAGCCAGAACCACCAGCCCACAATGCCGGTCAGGTGCCAGCCGCGCAGGTCGACCACGGCCGCCCCCCGACCGATTGCCGCCAGCGTGCCGAGGTCGCGATAACGGAACGCGGGCGCGGCGCGACCGGCAACACGCGCACGTATTGCCTGCGCTGCGCAGGTTCCCATCTGCTTGGCCGCGGACGCCATACCGGGTACGAGCACGCCGTCTTGCACGACGTGTGCGAGATCGCCGACCACGAACACTTCGGGATGATCCGGCAGCGACAGATCGGGTGCTACATGCACGCGGCCGATCTTGTCGCATTCGGCGCCGAGTTGCCGGCCGAGCGGTGATGCGGCGACGCCGGCCGCCCACAGCAGGGTCTTCGCCTCGATGCGCTCCTCGCCCATGCACACGCCATCCTGATCGACCGCAGTTACCGCGGAATTGGCATGCACGCTGACGCCCATGCGCTCAAGCGCGCGTTCGGCGCTGACCGAAAGCGGCGCCGGCATCCCCGACAGAACGCGCGGTCCGGCTTCGACCAGATGGATTGCTGCGCTGCGCGGATCGGCATTGCGGAACTCGTGCGGCAAGGTGTGCTGCGCGATTTCAGCCAGGGTGCCCGCCAGCTCGACGCCGGTCGGTCCGGCGCCGATCACGACGAACGCGAGCCACGCGGCGCGCCGGGCCGGATCGGACTCGCGCTCGGCAGCCTCGAAGGCTTCGAGGATGCGGCGACGAATCGCGAGTGCATCGTTCATCGTCTTCAATCCGGGGGCATGCTCGGCCCACTCCTCATGACCGAAATAGGCATGGGTCGAACCGGTGGCAACGATCAGGTAGTCGTAATCAAGCGTGCGACCGCGCGTTTTCACTTGATGCTGCGCCACTTCGATGGTCTCGACCGACTCCATCAACACGGTGATGTTGTTCTGTCGGCGCAGAATGTGGCGCAGCGGCGCAGCGATATCCGGACCGGCCAGGCTGGCCGCGGCTACCTGGTAGAGCAACGGCTGGAACAGGTGGTGATTCACGCGATCGACCAGGGTAACGCTCAGCGGCGCACCGGCCAGCGCCCGCGCAGCCCACAGGCCACCGAATCCGCCGCCGAGAATCACGACATGCGGTGCGGTAGGCGTATTTCTCATGTCGATGCGGCGCAGCGAGGTTCAGATAGAAGATGGATGGCGCAGTTCACTCAAAACAGTCTATCCAACTCGTCGATACCGGTCGCGGAAACTACGGTCGCCAGGCAAGGCTGTCGCACACCAGCCCCTCACCCCTGCCCCTCTCCCCGCTTTGCGGGCGAGCGGGTCAAGAACAATCCGTTCCCGATGCGCGGAGGTGGGGCCGCGTTTCCCGGCTCACCGCGTACACGGAGCGGTTCGCCTGGTTTCCCTTCTCCCCGCGCGCGGGGAGAAGGTGCCCGAAGGGCGGATGAGGGGCAGGCTCTGCGCACATTCGCGGCGCTGTCGTACACCGGCCCCTCACCCCTGCCCCTCTCCCCGCTTCGCGGGGCGAGGGGTTCAAAAGATTTCCCGGCTCACCGCGTACACGGAGCGGTTCGCCTCATCTCCCGGCTCACCGGGTACAGGGAGCGAATCGCCCCATTTTCCCTTCTCCCCGCGTGTCCCGGGTGCGCCTTCAAGGACGGCGTTCGCGGAAGAATCCGCGCAGCAGTTCGGCCGATTGCGCGGAGAGGACATTGCGCGTGAGCGCGACGCGATGATTGTGGCGATCGCTGATCAAGGTGTCGAACACGCTGCCGGCCGCGCCGGTTTTCGGATCGTCGGCACCGTAGACGACACGCGCGATGCGCGCATGGATGATGGCGCCCGCGCACATCACGCACGGTTCCAGCGTGACATACAGCGTCGAACCCGGAAAACGATAGTTGCGACGCCGCGTGCCGGCATCGCGCAGGGTTTCTATCTCGGCATGCGCGGATGGATCGTTGCGCGTGATATTTCGATTCCAGCCTTCGCCGATGATTTCACTATCGAGCACGAGCAGCGCCCCTACCGGCACCTCGCCCGCGGACGTGCGGGCATGCTCGGCGAGCGCGAGCGCGCGCGCCATCCAGAATGCGTCGTCGGCTGCGCCGGCAGAATCGATGCACGCTTCCCCCCCGGCTGCCTGCGCATCATCCGGCGCCGTGCGTGAGCGTTCGCCTATTCCCATTCGATCGTGGCCGGCGGTTTGCTACTGACATCATAAACAACGCGAGA
>JBAVZT010000441.1:0-3008 GCA_049588955.1 Rhodanobacteraceae bacterium
GTTCGGTTCGATCAGGGCCTGCTCGACCGGCGGAAACCGCTCGCGCCGGCCGGCGCGCAGAACAGGCAGATCGATCATCGATGGGCGTACGGCGAGTGATGCGCGAGTTGCGCGCGATAGGCATCGAGCATCGGGGCTTCGGCCGCCAGCGAATCAGCGATCGCCGCACGAAAGCGCGCATCCGCAATCCAGTGGAACGAGTGCGTCCTTGCAGGCAGAAACCCGCGTGCCAGCTTGTGTTCGCCTTGCGCTCCCGGCTCGAACCGCTGCAACCCTTCGCGCAGGCAGTATTCGATGCCCTGGTAATAGCACGCCTCGAAATGCAGGCCGGGCACCGTTTCATTGGCGCCCCAGTAACGCCCGTACAGGGTGTCCTCGCTGCGCAGCAGCAACGCACCAGCGATCGGATGGCCATTGCGCAGGCACAGCACGGCGAGCACGCGTCGCGGCATCGTTCGCCCGAGGTGCCGAAAAAAATCGAGTGTAAGCGCCGGATGATTGCCGTGCTCCTCGAACGTGCGCAGATAAAAATCGTGCAAGGTACGCCAGTCGGCATCGTCGAGTTCGTCGCCATGGCGCAGCTCGCAGGTGATACCTGCCTTCGCGACAGCCGTACGTTCCCGGCGGATGTTCTTGCGCTTGCGATGCGAAAGCGCGTCGAGGAAATCCGCGAAGTCGCGGTAGCCTCGGTTGTGCCAGTGGAACTGCCAGTCCGAGCGCGCGAGCCACCCGTTGCACCCCGTGAGCGCCGCCGTATCGGTCGCATCGGTGAAGTTGACGTGCGCGGACGACAAACCGAGCCGCCGCGCTTCATCAGCCAAGGCAGCGATCAATGCGCTGCGACGATCCGCTGCGCCCGTGGCGCTGCCGGCCAGCAGACGCGGGCCGGCAACGGGCGAGTAGGGCACGCCGCACAGCAGTTTCGGGTAGTAATCGAGGCCGTGCCGCGCATAGGCGCTCGCCCAGGACCAGTCGAACACGTATTCGCCGTGCGAGTTGCCCTTCAGGTAGACCGGCGCGGCTGCAACCGGCTGCGCGCCATCGCGAAGGATCAGGTGATGCGCGCGCCAGCCATACGCGGCGCGGATGCAATCGTGGCGTTCAAGGCCGGCAAGAAAGGCGTGTGCGACAAACGGATTGCCATCGCCACGCAAGGCATCCCAGGCGTCCGGATCGATTTCATCGATGCGCGCATGAAACCGCGCCTGCAGCCTCGCTGTCGCCAAGCGGCCCTCAGCCGGCCAGTCCGATCTGGTCGAGGTATTTTTCCGCATCGAGCGCCGCCATGCAGCCGAAACCCGCCGACGTGACCGCCTGCCGATAGACCTGGTCAGCCACATCGCCCGCGGCAAAAACGCCTGGGACGCTGGTGGCCGTCGCGTTGCCATCCAGGCCGGCGCGAATGCGGATGTAGCCATTCTGCATCTCGAGCTGGCCGTCGAAGATACCGGTGTTGGGCGTGTGGCCGATCGCGATGAACACGCCGGTGACGGCGAGTTCGCGCTTGGCGCGGCCGATGGTGCTTTTGACGCGCACGCCGGTGACGCCGTTGTCGTCGCCAAGCACCTCGTCGACACCATGGTTCCACAGTATCTCGATTTTCCCGGCGTGCTCCTTCTCGAACAGTTTGTCCTGCAGCATTTTTTCGGCGCGCAACTGGTCGCGTCGATGCACCAGCGTCACCTTGCGGCAGATATTCGCCAGATACAGCGATTCCTCGACTGCCGTGTTGCCGCCGCCGATCACCGCGACATCCTGATCGCGGAAGAAAAAACCGTCGCAGGTCGCGCAGGCCGACACGCCGCGCCCCTTGTAGCGATCCTCCGAATCCAGGCCCAGATACTTGGCTGTCGCGCCGGTGGTGATGATCAGCGCATCGCACTGGTAATCGCCGCTGTCCCCGGTCAGCCGGAATGGCCGTTGCGACAGGTCCGCGGTGTGGATGTGATCGAACAGGATCTCGGTGGCGAAGCGCTCGGCGTGTTTCTGCATGCGCTCCATCAGTGCCGGACCGAGCAAGCCCTCGACGTCGCCGGGCCAGTTGTCGACGTCGGTCGTGGTCATCAACTGCCCACCCTGGGCGAGCCCGGTGATCAGCGTGGGTTTGAGATTCGCGCGCGCCGCATAGACGGCCGCGCTGTAGCCGGCGGGTCCGGAACCGAGGATGATCAGACGCGAGTGCTTGCGGGTGCTCATGTATAATCCAAGCCGCTATCCGGCGACCATCCTGTTACGTTTCCGACAAGGCCGGTCATGTCGATTCGATCGGCGAACCCGATTTCCGATTGCACGATTTCCGATTGCACGATTCCACTCGCACCTTGGCGTGCGAGCCAACGCGCGGGATGCGTGGAGAATGAGGGGAATGCGAGCGCGATTCAAGGTGCCGCACGCGCCGAGACCCGTACAGACCGGCGCACGTCCCTGTAGCCCGTTCGTTTGTTTTCATAGGCGAGGAATGATTGATGCGTATCGGGATTCCATCTGAAACCAAGACGCTCGAAGGTCGCGTCGCCCTGGTGCCGGCGGCATGCGCCGATCTGGTCCGGCGCGGACATGAGGTCTATGTCCAGTCCGGCGCCGGCCGCAAGAGCGGCTTCGCCGACGAGTCGTTCACGCGTGTCGGCGTGCACATCGTCGCCGACGCCGATGCGCTGTACGAGCACGGCGAACTGATCGTCAAGGTCAAGGAACCGATTGCGGGCGATCTCGCCCGGCTGCGCAAGGATCATCTGCTGTTTTGCTATCTGCATCTGGCGGCCGAGCCGGAACTCACGCGGCGCCTGCTCGATATCGGTCTGACCGGCGTGGCGTTCGAGAGCGTCGAGGACGACGCCGGCGAACTTCCCTTGCTCGCGCCGATGTCGATCATTGCCGGGCGCATTTCCACCCAGGTGGGCACCCACCTGTTGCATCAGCCGGCCGGCGGCAAGGGCATTCTGCTGGGCGGTCTGCCCTCGACCGAACGCGGCAAGGTCGTCGTGCTCGGCGCCGGCGCGGCCGGCGGC
>JBAVZT010000442.1:0-2198 GCA_049588955.1 Rhodanobacteraceae bacterium
CAACGGCGGCGCGAGACGAGCACAACGGCGGCGCGAGACGAGCGCAATCCGTGGGTTTGCGCTACATCAAGCGAGAGAAAACGAAAGCTGTTTCCTATCGATAGTCACGGTGGCATGCATCGCAGGCACGGCCGATTGCGTCGAGTGTCCGGAGCCGGCGCGCGCAATCCGGTCCCGCCAGGCGAGCTGTCGCAATCGCGCTGCGAAGGTGCGTGGCGTAGCGCGCGAAGGCCCGATCGGGTGGCGGTTGGGGCTGAACGGCCGGTTGGATGTCCCCGGACAGCAAACCCAGATGCGCGAGCGCTGATTCGAGATCGTCGTCGGTGCAGCGCCGAGCGCGCACGGCGCGATGCGCCTCAGCCAGTTCGTGTTGCATCACGCGCATGATGGAACGTGGCCACACGTCGCGCGCGCGCAACGCGTTCGCAAGCGTCGTTGCTGCGAGCGCGCCGACGCAAACACCGAAGATCAGACAGGCCAGATAACGCATGCGCGCACCATGTTACGCTCGCGCACCGAATGGACCCTACCTACGAACGCTTTCGCGGCCTCGATCGGTTGTATGGCACCGGCAGCATTGCGCGCCTGGCGGCGAAACGCGTAGCGATCGTCGGCATGGGCGGGGTCGGGTCGTGGGCCGCCGAGGCGCTTGCGCGCAGCGGTGTCGGGTATCTCGGTTTGATCGACGCCGATGAGGTCTGCATCGGCAATACGTCACGGCAACTGCATGCCCTTGATGGCGAGTACGGACGCGCCAAGGTCGACGTGATGGCACGTCGGTTGCGCGCGATCAATCCGGATGCCGAAATCGATGCGATCGCCGAGTTCCTGACGCGTTCGAATCTTCAGATTCTGCTCGAATCCTATGATCTGGTGCTTGATTGCTGCGACGCGTTCCGGGTCAAGGTGGAAACGGTTGTGTGGTGCCGGCGCCGCAAGCTGCCGTTGATCGTTTGCGGTTCGGCCGGTGGCCGCACGGATCCGACGCGCATCGTCGTGCGCGATCTGGCAAAAACGCGGCATGACGCACTGCTCGCGTTGATCCGCAGGAAGCTGCGCGACGAATTCGGATTTCCACGGGGGCCGAAACGCTATTTTGGGGTACCGGCAGTGTATTCGCTTGAAAACGTGCGCTACCCGCAAGCCGATGGCAGTGTGTGCGGCACGCGTCCTGCGCTCGGTGCGGATGCAGCTCTCAAGCTCGATTGTGGCACCGGCCTTGGCGCCGCGACGCATGTGACTGCCGCATTCGCGTGCGCTGCCGTCGGGCGCGCGCTGCAACGCCTGCTTGCTACCTAGGCGCATCGCGCGGATCCGGCTGCGCGCAATCCGATCGCTTCGAGCGCGGCGGATCGGATCGGTCGAAATCACACCGGCAGGCGGAATACCCGCCCGGCATTGCGTGTAGTGGCTGCGGCAATCGAACCGATATCCGCATTGCGCAGCGTTGCGACCGTTCCCAGCACGTCGGCCAGTCGCGCCGGCTCGTTGCGCTCGCCGCGGTGACCACACAATGGTTGATCCGGAGAATCGGTTTCGAGCAGCAGGAATTCGATCGGCATGTCGGCAACGATACCCCGCAGGCGCTTGGCGCGCTCGTAGGTCACCGGGCCGCCGATGCCGATGCAGAAACCGAGCCTCCATAATTCGCGCGCCTGCTCTTGGCTGCCGGAAAAGCTGTGCACGACCCCGCGAAGACCGCTGATGCGCCGTAGCTCGGCAATCACCTCGTCAAGCGCCCGCCGCGCATGCAGGATCAGAGGCAGCCCGGCGTCATGGGCAAGCTGCACCTGGCGGCGAAAGCAGGTGCGCTGCCGCTCGCGATCGGAATCATCGATGTAGAAATCCAGGCCGCATTCGCCGACAGCGACCGGACCCTCACGTTCGACCCACGAAGTCAGTTCGTCCAGATCCGCCGGGCGATGCTCGGTGATGAACATCGGGTGCAACCCGTAGGCGGGAAACAATCCCGGCTCGCCCGCGCACAGCATGCGCAGCTTGTCAAAGCCGGACAGCGCGACCGCCGGTACGATCTGTCGCGTCACGCCGGCCGCGCGCGCCCGCTCGAGCACCGCGCCGCGATCCGTGTCGAACCGGGCGGCGTCGATATGGCTGTGGCTATCGATGAGTTCCGACATGTCATCACGCTAGCGCGTGGACAACGCGGCGTCGAGTGCGTGCGCCGGACGGCTGTGCAC
>JBAVZT010000443.1:0-4127 GCA_049588955.1 Rhodanobacteraceae bacterium
GCGCGTGCGCGCGAACGCAAGTTCTCCGTGATCGAGCAGAGCTACGATCAGGATAACCGCGAGCGCGACCGTCAGCAGCGCGACCAGCAATGCGACGCCGCGCTGGGGCCGAGGCGTCGGCGCCGCCTTCATTGGCCCGCACCCGGCTTCGAAGCGGCTGCGGCAGACGGCGCGAGCGGATTTTCGCCTTGTCCGCCGGCGCGGCCGATCGCATGCGATGGCAGACTCGAAGGCAACTCGATCACGCGGCGCAGTTCGCCCAGATCATCCAGACGCAGACGAAACTCGACCGCGACCGGCAGGCTGGTCAACGGATCGCCGTTCGCCAGATCCGGCGGTGGCCAGACCTCGCGCCAGTGGTTGTCGCCGCCGAGATATCGAAGATGCAGGTCCGCGACCTGATCCAGCAGCACGCGCGTATCCGGTGCCGCGTCGGGCGCACGATCGAGGGCTGCGTAACGACCGCGCTGCAGCTTGTGATCGTCATAGGCATAGATCGCGCGTTCGAGATTGCTGCGCGCCTCTGCACGCGGGTTGGCGAAGCCGAGCCGCGTCAATTCAACATGCGTAGCGGTTCCGACCAGTGCGGGTTGCTCGGCGCCGTAGTTGCCGCGCACCGGCCGCGCGACCGTCTGCGCGAGATCGCGTTCCATGTCGGAAACGGCGCGTCCGATCGCCGCGAATCGATCCTGCTCAACCGCCAGCGCGGTGCGCGTGCGCGCAATCTGGGCAAGGCCGCCATAGGCGGCCGCGGCCATCGCCGCGAACACCGCAAGCGCGATCAAGAGTTCGATCAGGCTGAAGCCGCGGCGCGCGCAAACCTTGGTGCGTTGCCGGTACCGGGATCGGTTGGCAGCGCTCATCGTTGCGGCTGGCTGCTGACAAAGCCGGTCAACATGGCCGACGGATCGGTCGCCTGACCGAGAAAGACACTCAGATCAACGCGCCGGATCGAGGGATCCGGCGTGTCCTTCACATCGCGCGTCCAGCGCCACTCGTGGCGGGCAAATTCGACGCGGCCGTCGCTCAAACCGGTTCCGGGCAGGCTCGGCGCGAGCCGGGTTTCGGTCAGCACGTTCGACGCGACCCAGCCGGCCAGGGCACGCTCGCGCAACGCATCGAAGTCGCGCACCTGCAACGAGGCCGTCCGGCTCAGCGCCAGCAGCGCCAACGCGATCACCGCCAGCGCAATCAGGACTTCAATCAAGGTGAAGCCGCGTGCGTTTTTCATCGGCGCAGCGCCACGCGATCGAGTTTCAATGTGCCGTCCTCCCGCCCCTGCACGCGGTAGCGTGCCGGCGTATCGCCGAGCGCGATTGTCAGCGTGAACGCAGTCAGTTCGCCGGACGAAAAACAGACCAGTTGCGGCGTGGCGCGCTCGGCGGCGAGCCCGAGTGCAACCGGCCGACCTTCGCGCACCAGTTCGACGCGCAGGCCCTGCACCCAGTCGCGCGGCCGCATTTCGCCACTGGTGGGCGCCGCTTGCCAGGTGTCGCCGTCAAGCACGCGGAACGCGTAGCCTCTCGAGGTCAGCACGACGCCGATTTCGCGTCCGCTCAGTTGCGCCTGCTCCAAAGCGAGTGCCACCAGTGCCTCGAAACGCCCGGCCTGATGGTGCAACTCGCGTTCACTGCTGCCGCCGACGGCAAGGGTAACCGCGAGCGCCAACACGGCCATGATGACCAGAACGACGAGGATCTCGATCAGCGTGAAGCCGCCGATGCGATGGGTCCGTCGCGCGCCGGTCACGACACCAATGTTGGAAGCAAATGCACGCATGCGATGGATCGCGGCGAGCACGGCGCCGGACGCCGCGCGGCGCTATTGATCCCAGTTGCCGATGTCGGCCGCTTCACCCTCGCCGCCCGGCTTGCCATCGGCCCCGTAACTGTACACGTCGATTTCCCCATGCTGGCCTGGCTGGAGGTATTGGTACGGATGGCCCCACGGATCCTTCGGGACGCGTTCGAGATACGGCCCTTTCCAGTTCGGAGCCTCGGGCTGGCTGGAGGGTTGCGTGACCAGCGCATCGAGGCCCTGCTCGACGCTCGGAAACGCGAAATTGTCGAGCTTGTACAGGTTGAGCGCCGTTACCACGCTCTGGACATCCTGTTTGGCACGCGTGACGCGCGCCTCGCCCGGCCGCTGCATGACGCGCGGCACGACGATCGCCGCCAGAATGCCGAGAATCACGACCACGACCAGTATCTCGACCAGCGTGAAACCCCGCTGCACACTGGATCCCGATTGCGGGCCGGTATGCTGCGTCGAACGACGAGTAGGCGGGTTCATGGGCAACCTTGCTTGCGGCGGTGGGAAGCCGCGTCGATGATAGCAAAGCCCTGTGAGCAGCCCGTGATCGATCCGATATGCCCGCAACCTTGCCAACCAATGCCGACCTTGCCGCACGCGATCTCGCCGTCGTCTGGCATCCGTGCACCCAGATGCACGATCACGCAAACGGTGTGCCCATGCTGCCGATCGTGCGCGGCAACGGTGCCTGGCTTATCGATGCCGACGGCAAACGTTACCTCGACTGCATCAGCTCGTGGTGGACCAATCTTTTCGGCCATGCCCATCCACGTATCGCGCGCGCGCTGGCCGAACAGGCGGAAACGCTCGAACACGTGATCTTCGCGGGCTGCACCCACGAGCCCGCGATCGAACTTGCCGAGCAACTCGTGCGCATTGCTCCGAAGCGGGTTTTTTCTCCCCCCACGGAACGGCGGCAGGGGGAAGCCGCCCTGGAGTCGACGGAAGAGAAAACGCTGCGACGCGTGTTTTTCGCCGACAACGGGTCGGCCGCAGTCGAAGTCGCGCTGAAAATGAGCTTCCACTACTGGCTCAATGACGGCCACGGCGAGAAGACGCGCTTCATCGCATTGACCGGCAGCTACCACGGCGAGACGCTCGGCGCGCTGTCGGTCAGCGATGTGGCGCTGTATCGCAGGACCTACGCGTCTTTGCTGCTTGAACCGATCCTGGTCACGTCGCCCGATGCCTATCTTGCCGAACCCGGCGAGGGCGCGGCGGCCTGCGCCGCGCGTCGCCTCCTCGAGCTGCGCACGGCGCTCGAAGCGCACGCGCATGAAACCTGCGCCGTGATCGTCGAGCCGCTGGTGCAATGCGCCGGCGGCATGCGCATGTACCACCCGGATTATCTCGCCGGCCTGCGCAAGCTGTGCGACGAATTCGCCGTGCATTTCATCGCCGATGAGATTGCGGTCGGATTCGGCCGGACCGGCACGCTGTTCGCGTGCGAACAAGCCGGCGTCGCACCCGATTTCCTGTGCCTTTCCAAGGGCCTGACCGGCGGTACGCTGCCGCTGTCCGTGGTGCTGACCAGCGATGAGGTCTATGCCGCGTTCTACGCCGAGTACTCGGCCGGCAAGGCGTTCCTGCATTCGCACAGCTACACCGGCAACCCGCTGGCCTGCCGCGCCGCACTCGCGACGTTGGCGATCTTCCGCGACGAACCGGTGCTGCAACGCAATCGCGCACTCGCCGCGCATCTCGCCGCGCGCCTTGCGCCGCTCGCCGATCATCCGAACGTCGCCGACGTGCGCCAGACCGGCCTGATCGCGGCCCTCGAACTGGTCCGCGACAAGGCCACGCGCACACCGTTCCCGGCTGCCGAACGCCGCGGCCTGCGCGTCTATCTGCACGGTCTCGAACAGGGTGCGCTGCTGCGCCCGCTCGGTGATGTGGTCTATTTCATGCCGCCTTACGTCGTGACAGCGGATGAAATCGATTTCATGGTCGATACCGCGATTGCGGGCATCGAGAAGGCGGTCGCGGGGTGATCCGCCGTAACACCGGGCGGGGTTATGTGTGCGGCATTGCCGCGGCGTCTCCTACGAGATTTTTAGGCCGCCTACCGAGAGAGCCGCGCGCGCCAGCATTCACCTAGATAGTGACAATATCGACATCGGTAATATCCATTGACGTAACTATCACGGTTGCACGGCTCCTATCAGTGCAGCTTTTGCACGAATAAATACTACTCGTAAAATCGGAAGCATCCGGCCGTACACCAGCACCATCAATCAACACTTTAACTTCCGGGTTGGGTACGAAGTATGCAAGATTCGACACTACGATATGACCATTTGCTCTAATGGGAAACT
>JBAVZT010000444.1:0-4004 GCA_049588955.1 Rhodanobacteraceae bacterium
ACGTTGACCGGCTGGCGCGACGGCGTCGCCGAAATCGCCTGTCGCGACGACGTGCGCCCCGGCGTATTGGCGGAATTGCGCCGCTACCTCGATGCGCCGCTCGAGTTCACGAGCCACTCGGCGGCCGACTTCGAGCGCCTGCTGCGCTCGCTCTACGAGCAGGGTGACGACGCACGAGCAATGGTGTCGGATCTGGACGATTCGCTCGATCTGAAAACCCTTGCCGACGAATTGCCGGAACCGGAGGATCTGCTCGAAAGCGAGGACGATGCGCCGATCATCCGTCTCTTGAATGCCCTGCTGACCGAAGCGGTCAAGGAAGGCGCGTCGGACATTCACATCGAGCCGTTCGAGAACCGCCTGGTCGTGCGCTTTCGCATCGACGGCGTGTTGCGCGAGGTGCTGGCGCCGAAGAAGGCGATTGCGAACGCCGTGGTCAGCCGCATCAAGGTGATGGCGAAGCTCGACATCGCCGAAAAGCGCCTGCCGCAGGACGGGCGTATCGGTTTGCGCATCGCCGGGCGGCCGGTCGATGTGCGTGTATCGACGATTCCGGCAAGCCACGGCGAGCGTGTGGTCCTGCGTCTGCTCGACAAGCAGGCCGGCACGCTCGATCTGGCGCGCCTCGGCATGGACGATGTGACACGCGTTCGGCTCGAGGACCTGATCGAACGGCCGCACGGTATCTTCCTCGTGACCGGTCCGACCGGATCGGGCAAGAGCACAACCCTGTACGCTGCGCTGCTCAAGCTCAACGACGCCAGCCGCAACATCATGACGGTCGAGGATCCGATCGAGTACTACATCGACGGTGTCGGCCAGACCCAGGTCAACACGCGCGTCGACATGACCTTCGCACGCGGGCTGCGCGCGATCCTGCGTCAGGACCCCGACGTCGTCATGGTTGGCGAGATCCGCGATCTTGAAACGGCGGAAGTGGCCGTGCAGGCGTCCCTGACCGGCCATCTCGTGCTGGCGACGTTGCACACCAATTCCGCGGTCGGCGCAGCCACGCGTCTGCGTGACATGGGCGTCGAGCCGTTCCTGCTGTCCTCGAGTCTGATTGGCGTGCTGGCCCAGCGCCTGGTGCGCGTGCTCGATCCCGGAACACGTGAAGCCTATGCCGCGACGCCGGCCGAACTCGCCGCCTTCGGCAAGCCGCTCGATACCGGGGCGACGCTGTATCGCCCGCGCGCGGATCTGCCGGGGCGTCATGCCGGCTACAAAGGACGCACCGGTGTCTACGAACTGGTGCCGCTCGACGATGCATTCCGGCGGCTGATCCACGAAAACGCGTCAGAGGCCGAACTCGAACGCGTCGCGCGGGAGCGTACGCCGAGCATCCTCGAGGACGGCTGGCGGAAATGTGTCGCCGGCATCACCTCGAGCGGGGAAGTGCTGCGGGTGACGCGCGAGGAGTGATTCGCTCGTGGAGCACGCAATTCCAGGTCTCCTGACGCACTACACTGATCTGCATGGCGTTGCGGGCATCATCACCAGCAGGCAGGTTTGGTGTTCAAACATTCGTTTCCTCAACGATAGCAAGGAATACACGCATGGACTGGAAGCAATCGTTGCGGCGTTTCAGGCAGCGACAGACGAAGGCGGGGATGGAACGCCCGAGCTGAGAGCGTTCGTGAACGCGGGCCTTCTGAATACTCTGCAACAAGCAGCCGACGATCCAATGGCGTATGCGCCTTGTGTGGCGTCATTCTCCACGTTGTCGGACGACCTTTCGCAGTGGCGCGGCTATGGCGGTGACCCCAGCATCTGTGTGCGGTTCGATGGGGAATCGCTGGGCGACCGTGCCAGAAAGTCGAACGCGTTCCTGTTCCCCTGCTTTTACGACGTCCGCAATCTTTCGAACATGGTTGAAGACGCCACACGAGTCGCCGACCGGCAACCACTTCGCGACACGCGGGATGTCGACTCGTTCGCGCAAGCGCTTCGTCGTGGAATGGAGGAAGTTGTCGTTTTCTCCCTCAAAGTTTCGTGCCTGTTCAAGGCGCCGGCATTTGCCGCGGAACACGAGTGGCGGATCGTTTGCGATATCGCTCAGGACCGAATTGCATTCCGCCAACGCGGACGGATACTGGTTCCCTACATGGCCGTCGAGCTTTGGGCCGAAAGCAGCGAATGTCCAATTCGAGAGATCGGAATCGGCCCTGGAGAACACCAGAGGTTGAACGAAGCCGCAATACGATCCCTGCTGGATGTGAACGGACTGGGAAACGTGATTGTGAATACGTCCAAAGTTCCATTTCGGAAGTTTCAGTAGATGCCCGCCTTCGCCTATCAAGCACTCGACAACAGCGGCAAGACCCTGCGCGGGGTGTTGCAGGGCGATACCGCGCGGGCGGTGCGCTCGACCTTGCGCGAACGCGGTCTCAATCCGCTCGCCGTGGACGAGGTCAGCGAGGGCGCGCGTCATAGGGCGCGACCATTTTCACGGCGCGGACTGTCGGCTCAGCAGCTTGCGCTGCTGACGCGTCAACTCGCGACTCTCGTCGGCGCCGGTCTGCCGATGGACGAGGCGCTCGCCGCGTTGTCGGAGCAGGCCGGTGGCGATCGGCAGCAGGAACTGACTGCCGCGTTGCGTGGCCGTGTACTGGAAGGCGCGAGCCTGGCGCAGGCGATGGCCGAGTTCCCCGACACATTTCCGGAAATTTTCCGCGCATCGGTGGCGGCTGGTGAGCAGGCCGGCCGTCTCGATCCGGTACTCGAAAAGCTGGCCGACTACGCCGAGGCGCGCGATGCGCTGAAGCAGACGATCCTTGCGGCACTGGCCTATCCGCTGTTGCTGTCGCTGGTCGCGATTGCGGTCGTTGCCGGTCTCCTGACCTATGTGGTGCCTCAGATCGTCGGCGTGTTTCAGAACCTCCACCAGACGCTGCCATTGGCGACACGGATGCTTATGGCGGCGTCGGCTTTCCTGCGCAGCTGGGGATGGCTGCTGTTGTTGCTGCTTGCAGCTTTCATGGTCGCTGCACGCTTTGCCCTCAAGCGCGAGCCGGTACGTTATCGCTGGCACGCGCTGCTGCTCCGCATGCCACTCGTCGGTTCGCTGGTTCGTGCGGCGAGCACGGCGCGCGCGACGCGCACACTCGCTCTGCTGGCCGGCAGCGCGGTGCCGCTGCTTGATGCGTTGTCGATCGCGGCACAGGTGGTGTCGAATCTGCCGATGCGCGCAGCGCTGCAACGGGCGGCATTCAAGGTGCGCGAGGGCGGCGGGTTTTCGCGCGCGCTCGGCGAGAGCGGTCAATTTCCACCGATTGCACTGCGCCTGATAGCGAGTGGAGAGCGTTCGGGCGAACTGCCGCGCATGCTCATCGAGGCCGCCGCGCAGCAGCAACGCGAACTGGATCGTTGGCTGACGGTGCTGTCGGCCGTGCTCGGGCCCGCGGTGATTCTGCTGGTAGGCGCGATGGTGCTGTTCATCGTGCTGGCGATCCTGCTGCCGATCTTCAATCTCAATCAGATGGTCAAGTAAAGCAGGGCCGAGGGCCGAGGGTCGAAAAGCAAGAGCTAGCGTGTCCCTTGTGTATCCTTCCAACCCTCAGCCCTCAGCCCTTCTCTTCATGATCCGATTCGACAACGTCAGCAAACGCTACGCGGCCGGTCTCGACGTGCTCAGCGACATCAGTTTCGAGATAGACGCGGGGGAGATGGTGTTTGTCACCGGGCATTCGGGCGCCGGCAAAAGCACCCTGCTCAAGCTCATCGCACTGGTCGAGCGGCCGACGCGCGGGCAGATCGCCGTCAATGGCATCCATCTTGCCCGTGTCCGACGGCGAGCGGTTCCGCGCCTCAGACGCGGCATCGGCATGGTGTTCCAGGACCATCGTCTGCTGATGGACCGTACCGTATTCGACAACGTCGCGCTGCCGCTCATCATTTCCGGTGTGGCGCGCGAGGAAGTCGGCAAGCGCGTGCGCGCAGCGCTCGACAAGGTCGGCCTGCTCGCGCGCGAGAAGGCGGCCCCGATCACGTTGTCCAGTGGCGAG
>JBAVZT010000445.1:0-6593 GCA_049588955.1 Rhodanobacteraceae bacterium
GAACTGGCTTCAGCGAAATTGCTGCTCGAATCCAACGGGGTGAGGTTCGAGTACCAACTCGCCGATATCACGCTGCCGGTCGAAATCGAAACCGCATTGGCGATGGCTGCGCGCGAAGCCGTAACCAACGCCCAGCGCCATGCGCGCGCGAGCCGCGTGCGGGTGACGCTGCAAGGCGTCGACCATCGCCTCCACTTGCTCGTTGAGGACGACGGACGCGGCGGCGCGATCGAGCCCGGCAACGGCCTCACCGGCATGCGCGAACGCCTCGCCGGTATCGGCGCCGATCTGACCATCGACTCGGTGCGTGGCCGTGGCACGCGTTTGAAGGTCAGCCTGCCGTTGCCGCAAGCCACCACGATTGATTCGAAGTCCACCATGACGATGTTGAGCAGTGCCTGACATGCTCGCGCAGGCGCGTTGAGTGGTGACCGCGGCGTTGCTACCGTGTCAGCAATGAATGTTTCCTTGAGCATCCGGCCATGATCCGTGTTCTGCTCGCCGAGGATCAGGCGATGGTGCGCGGGGCACTGTCGGCGCTGCTCCAGCTCGAACCCGACATCGAAGTGCTCGGCGCAGCCGCGGACGGCGAAGCGGCGTGGCGCGAAGTCGAACGCCTGAAGCCCGACATTCTGGTGACCGATATCGAGATGCCCGGCCTGTCCGGCCTGGAACTCGCACAGCGCATCCAGCGCCACGGGCTGGCAGTCAAGGTCGTCATCGTGACGACGTTCGCGAGGCCCGGATTCCTGCGGCGTGCGCTGGAAAGCGGTGTCGGCGCGTATCTACTCAAGGACGCGCCCGCCGAGCAACTGGCCGAGGCGCTGCGCAAGGTGCACCGCGGCGGACGCGCGATCGACCCGCAGCTCGCCGTGGATGCGTGGTCCGACGCGGATCCGCTCAACGATCGCGAACGGCAGGTGCTGCGCCTGGCCGGCGAAGGTCGATCGGCCGGCGACATCGCGCAGCAGTTGAACCTTTCGCAGGGTACCGTGCGCAACTATTTGTCCGAAGCGATCGGCAAGCTCGGTGTCGGCAACCGTATCGAGGCGTTTCGATTGGCGCGGCAAAAGGGATGGTTGTGAGAGTCGGGGCCTACAGTTGAGGCCGTTTTCCGGGCGCACGTTTCGGCAGACTCGACGCGCATGCGAAAATCTCTGGCGCCGCACGTTCGAACTGCCAGCCCTCAGTCCTCAGCCCTTGAAAAAGAGCGATTTCCACTACGACCTGCCGCCGGACCTGATCGCGCAAACGCCGTTGCCCGAACGCAGCGCCAGCCGCCTGCTGGTACTCGATGCGAGGAGCAAGTGCCGGCAGGATCGCCAGTTCCGCGAACTGCCGGAGCTTTTGCGCGCGGGCGATCTGCTGGTGTTCAACGACACGCGCGTGCTGCCGGCGCGGCTGTTCGGACGCAAGGAGACGGACGGTGCGGTCGAGATCCTGATCGAGCGCATTACCGGGACGCGCACGGCGATTGCGCAGCTCGGCGTCAGCAAGAAGCCGCGTGCGGGCAGCTCGATCGTGCTCGACGACGGTTCCCGGATGCGCGTGGTGAGCCGTGATGGCGCATTTTACGAACTGCGCTTCGAGTGCGCCGAACCGCTGGAAAAACTGCTGTTGCGCATCGGTCATGTCCCGCTGCCGCCATACATAACACGTGCCGACGATGCGACCGACAGCGAGCGCTATCAGACGGTATTTGCGCGCAAATCGGGCGCAGTGGCAGCGCCGACTGCGGGGCTGCATTTCGATCAGACGTTGCTGGATCGATTGCGCGAACGCGGCGTCGAATCCGGCTACGTCACCTTGCACGTTGGTGCCGGTACCTTCCAGCCGGTGCGCGCGGAGCGAATCGAGGACCATGCGATGCATCGCGAATGGCTGAATGTCGGCGCCGATCTGGTCGGCAAGATCCGACGCACGCGCGAGCGCGGTGGTCGCGTGGTCGCCGTCGGCACCACGGTTGTGCGCGCGCTGGAGTCGTCGCTGCTCGATGGCGATGTCGCGCCGTTCGCGGGCGAGACGCAGATTTTCATCTTCCCGGGCTACACGATCACCAGCGTCGATGCGCTGATCACGAATTTCCATCTTCCGGAATCGACCTTGCTCATGCTGGTGTCGGCGTTCGCCGGGCGCGAGCTGGTGCTCGCTGCCTATCGGCATGCGGTCGGACAGCGCTACCGGTTTTTTTCGTATGGGGATGCGATGTTGGTTGAGACGTGAGCCGGGGGCGGCGGACCGCAGACGGCAAAGCATTGCGCCGCTCCCGCCTTTGCGTCTAACGTCCAACGTCGCATCGTCTTTTCCGCCTACCGCGTCCGACCTCCGGTCCAGCTGTGCACAAGATGAAATTCAACCTCCTGGCCAGCGACGGCGCCGCACGGCGCGGGCGCATGACATTCGAGCGTGGCACGGTCGACACGCCGGCGTTCATGCCGTGCGGAACCTACGGCTCGGTCAAGGCGATGACGCCACGCGATCTGGTCGACATCGGTACGCAGGTCATTCTCGGCAACACGTTTCATCTTTTCCTGCGTCCGGGGACCGACGTGATCGCTGAGTTCGGAGGGCTGCATCGTTTCATCGGCTGGCGGGGCCCGATCCTGACCGATTCGGGCGGATTCCAGGTGTTCTCGCTTGCGCACAAACGCACGATCGGTGAGGCCGGCGTGACATTCGCGTCGCCGGTGGATGGGGCGACGGTCTTTCTGGGCCCGGAA
Organism: Rhodanobacteraceae bacterium; assembly: GCA_049588955.1. Classification (GTDB taxonomy): domain Bacteria; phylum Pseudomonadota; class Gammaproteobacteria; order Xanthomonadales; family Rhodanobacteraceae; genus Dokdonella_A. The sequence continues at coordinate 2,721 of JBAVZT010000445.1, forward strand.
GAGTCCATGCGCATCCAGCGCGTGCTCGACTCGGACATCGCGATGATTTTCGACGAATGCACACCGTGGCCGGCCTCCGAGGACCAGGTGCGCGAATCGATGGAGCTGTCTTTGCGCTGGGCTGCACGCTCGCGCGCCGCGTTTGATGCGTCGCAAAATCCGAATGCGTTGTTCGGGATCGTCCAAGGCGGAACCCATGCGCATCTGCGTCGACGCTCCGTCGAAGGGCTGGCCGCAATCGGCTTCGATGGCTATGCCATCGGCGGTCTCGCAGTCGGCGAACCGGAACACGAGCGCAATGCGACCCTCGACGTCGTCGCGCCGCTGCTGCCGCCTGACCGCCCGCGTTATCTGATGGGCGTGGGCAGGCCCCAGGACATCGTCGAAGCGGTCGTGCGTGGTATCGACCTGTTCGATTGCGTACTGCCCACACGCAATGCGCGCAACGGATTCCTGTTCACCCGATCGGGAACCCTGCGTATCCGCAACGCCCGATACACGCACGATACGCGGCCGATCGAGGCGGGCTGCATGTGCTACGCGTGCAGCAACGGCTTCAGCCGTGCCTATCTGCGGCACCTCGATCGTTGCAACGAGATACTCGCAAGCCAGCTTGCGACGATTCACAACCTGCACTACTACCAGCGTCTGATGCAGGAACTGCGCGAGGCGATTGCGGCGCGGCGCCTCACGGGTTTCATTGCCGATTTTCATGCCATGCAGCAGGCTCGATGACGGCTGAAGTGCAAGCATCGCCGTTGCCGTGGCATAATCCGCGACCTTTTCGCGCGGCGCGTTGACCGTGCCGCGCCACACCGAAGCGCCGGAGTTGCAATGGATTTCCTGATATCGAGTGCCTACGCTCAGTCGGCCACGCCGGCCGCCCAGTCCAATCCGCTGATCTCGTTCATACCGCTGATCATCCTGTTCGGCATTTTCTATTTCCTGCTGATCCGCCCGCAGATGAAACGGGCCAAGGAACAGCGCGCAATGATTGCGGCCCTGGCGACAGGCGACGAAGTATTGACCAGCGGCGGCGTCCTCGGTCGCATCGAGGCCATGGCCGATACGTTCGTCGTGCTGGAGATTGCGCCGGGAGTGAAGGTCAAGTTGCAGAAACAGGCGATCTCGGCGGTGCTGCCCAAGGGCACGCTGAGCGCGTCCTGAGTGGCTCGATGAACCCCGTGCCGCGACTTTCTCTCGCGGTGACGTACCGGACTTGATGCATGAACGACTTTCCGCGCTGGAAATACATACTGGTTGCCGTCGTCCTGGTGCTCGGCGTGCTGTATGCGCTGCCCAATATCTTTCCGCAGCAGGCGGCTGTGCAGATCTCGGCAAATCGCGGCGCAACGGTGGATCAAGCGCTCAAGGACGAGGTCAAGTCGACGCTCGACAAGAGCAAGCTTGCCTACGACAACATCGCGATCAACGGCGATCTCTTGCTGGTGCGATTCGACAACACCGAAGTGCAACTCGCGGCTTCGGATGCGCTCAAGACCGCGCTCGGCGACAAGTACATCATCGCGTTGAATCTCGCTTCGACCGTTCCGGGATGGCTGCGCGCAATCGGTGCCGATTCGATGCCCAAGGGCCTCGATTTGCGCGGAGGCGTGCATTTCCTGATGCAGGTCGACGACAAGGATGTCATGGAAAAGCAGCAGCAACGCTATGCCGACGATATCCGCGCCGAATTGCGCGACAAGAACGTTCACTACAAATCCGTCGGGCGCGGCGCCCAGGGCATTGTCGTGCAATTGCGCAGTGCCGCCGATCGCGATACCGCATCGAGCCTCATCGCGGCCAAGAGCCCGGAACTGACCCTCGAAAACGGGACCACGACGGACGATTCGTTTGTCCTGATCGCCAACGTCAAGCCGGAAAAGATCAAGGAAATCGCGCAGAACACGATCCGTCAGAATGTCGCGACATTGCGCAACCGCATCAACGCGCTCGGCGTGTCCGAACCGCTGATCCAGCAGCAGGGCGATTCGCGCATCGTGGTCGAACTGGCCGGGGTCCAGGATACAGCCGAGGCCAAGAAGATTCTCGGCGCAACTGCCACTCTCGAATACCGGGCGGTCGACGGGAACGTCAACGCGCTCGATGCCGAACGTACCGGCCATGTGCCGCCGGACGACCGCCTCTACTACATGCGCAAGCTCGGCCCGGACGGCAAGCCGATACCGGTAATTCTGAAGAAGAAGGTCATCGTTACCGGCGATGAGCTGGTCGATGCGTCGAGCGGTCCGGATCCGCAAACCGGAACGCCGGCGGTGTCGGTCGTGCTGAATGCGGCCGGCGGACGCAAGATGCTCGACTTCACGACGCAGAATGTCGGCAAGCCGATGGCGGTCGTGTATATCGAACGCACGCCGGAAACCAAGATAGTGAACGGCAAGGAAGTGCGCAGCGCCAAGATCACCCAGGAAGTGATCAGTCTTGCCACGGTTCGCGGGGTATTCTCGAATCGTTTCCAGACCACCGGCCTCGACAGCAACAAGGAAGCATCCGATCTCGCCCTGTTGCTGCGCGCCGGCTCGCTGGCCGCACCGGTCGATATCGTCGAGGAACGCGTGATCGGACCAAGCCTCGGTCAGGACAACATCGAGAAAGGCATCAAGGCGGTGTTGCTTGGCCTGGTTTCGGTACTGCTCTGCGCGGCGCTTTATTACCATCTGTTCGGGTTGATCGCCGACATCGCGTTGTTCTTCAACCTGGTACTGCTGATCGCCGTCATGTCGGCGATCGGCGTGACCCTGACCATGCCGGGCATCGCCGGCATCGTGCTGACGCTCGGCATGGCGATCGACGCCAACGTGCTGATCTGCGAGCGCATACGCGAGGAGCTGCGCAACGGGCTGACGCCACTCGCCGCGATACGTGCCGGCTACGAAAAAGCCTGGGCCACCATTCTCGATGCCAACGTCACCCACCTGCTGGCGGCGCTGGCGCTGATGACGATGGGTTCGGGTCCGATCCGCGGGTTCGGCATCACGCTGTTCATCGGTATTCTGACCTCGATGTTCACGTCGGTCACCGTGACCCACGCGATCGTCAATCTGATCCACCGTGGTCGCAAGCTCAAGGGACTGTCGGTCGGGGGAATTCACTGACATGGAAATCTTCAATCCGCACAGCAACATTCAGTTCCTCAAGTGGCGCAAGGTCAGCATCACGATCTCGATCATCCTGATCCTGTTTTCGATTACCCTGATCGCGACGCGCGGCCTCAACTACGCGCTCGATTTCACCGGCGGCGTGCTGGTCGAGGTTTCCTACGATCAGCCGGTCAATGTCGGTGACGTGCGCGCGGCACTGGCCGCCGGGGGCTACGCGGACGCCGTCGTGCAGAGCCTGGGTGGCACCAGGCAACTCGCCATTCGTCTGCAGCCGGAGAGCAGCCAGACCAAGAATTCGGACAGGATCGCGGCCAGCGTGCTCAAGGCGCTCAAGGCCAAGCGCGATGACGTGACGCTCCGGCGCCACGACGTCGTCGGTCCGCAGGTCGGTGCGGAATTGAAAAGCGACGGTATCGTGGCCGTGATCTTCGTGATCATCGGCATCATGATCTACATCGGCATCCGCTTCGAGAAGCGCTTCGCGATCGCCGCGATCGCCAGCGAAATCCACGACACCATACTGACCATCGGTTTCTTCGCGCTGACCCAGCGCGAGTTCGACCTGACCGTGCTCGCTTCGGTGCTGGCCGTGGTCGGCTATTCGATCAACGACAAGGTGGTGGTATTCGATCGGGTGCGCGAGCTGTTCCGGCTGACTCGGAAGGCCGATCCCGAAGATGTGCTCAATCGCGCGATCAACAATACCTTGTCGCGCACCATCATCACCTCATTGTTCACCGGTGTGACGATG
>JBAVZT010000446.1:0-3337 GCA_049588955.1 Rhodanobacteraceae bacterium
TGGGTATCGCTGCGCTCAACCCATCCCGCAAGGCTGGCCTGCGACCGACGCAGCGCAGGGACGTAGCCTACAATGCGCGGGTCCTGAATCCGGGGAACCTGCTTGAAATCCCGCATGCCAGTCCTGATCGCGCGCTTTGTCGGGCGCGAATTGCGCAACCGCTTTGCCGGCAGTTTTTCCGGTGGTTTGTGGGCGTTGTTCCAGCCGCTGATCCAGCTGGCGGTCTATGCGTTCGTGTTCGTGCATGTGTTCAAGGCGCGTCTGCCCGGAGCGGCTGCACCGGGCTATGTGCCGTTTCTGGTGACGGCACTGTGGCCCTGGACGGCATTTTCCGAAGCGATATTGCGTTCGAGCACGGCCATCCAAGACAACGCCGCGCTGATCGGCAAGGTCGTGTTGCCGCGCGAACTGCTGGTGCTGGCCGTGGCCGGATCGAGTTTTGTCGTTCACCTGGTCGGGTTTGTCGCGATCATTCTGGTGCTTGCCGCTTGCGGCTATGGCGTCGCGCTGTCCGGCCTCGTGCCCGCGATCGCGTTGTACCTGCCGTTGTTCGCCCTCGCGTTCGGGTTTTCGCTGTTGTGCGCCGCCATTCAGGTCTTCGTGCGCGATCTGGTTCAGGCGCTGGCCCAGATTCTGACGCTGTTGATGTTCGCCGCACCGATTTTCTATGATCACGACATGTTGCCGGAACGCGTGCGCGGCTGGCTCGATCTCAATCCGTTCACGTTCTACGCCGACGCATTCCGCAGCCTGCTGCTGCATCACGGGGAAACCGGCTGGACCGCATTCGGGATCGCGTGCGTCGTTGCGTTTGCGGTGCTGTGGATCGGCCACCGCGTGTTTCGGCGTCTCGATCCGCATTTCGAGGATTTCCTGTGAACGCGCCGCTGGTTGAAGTTCGCGGCGTCGGCAAGTCCTACCCGAAGGTGTATCGCAGCGGCGATCGATTGCGTGCGCTCGGCCGCCTGCTGTTCGGGCGAGCTGATCCGGACGCCGTGAGCGTGTTGCGCGGAATCGATCTCGAGGTGCGGCACGGTGAATCGCTCGGGCTGATCGGTGAAAACGGCGCCGGCAAGTCGACCCTGCTCAAGCTTGTCACCGGCGTCCTGACGCCGAGCAGCGGCAGCGTGAAAGTCGAGGGCGAGATCGGCGCCCTGCTCGAACTGGGCGCCGGCTTTCATCCCGAATACAGCGGACGCGACAATGTCGCGATGGCGACCGCGCTGCACGGCTTCGGCACGGAGGATTTGCGCCGGCGACTGCCTGAAATCATCGAGTTCGCCGATATCGGTGGGTACATCGACGAGCCGGTCAAGCATTATTCGTCCGGCATGGTCGTGCGCCTCGGATTCGCGGTGGTGGCGGCACTCAAGCCGGATCTGCTGATTACCGACGAAGTGCTGGCGGTGGGCGATGAATCGTTTCAGAAGAAATGCGTCAAGTGGATGGAAGGCTATCTGGCCGATGGTGGTACCCTGATGCTGGTTTCGCACAGCATGTATCACATCCAGAAGTTATGCCGGCAGGCGTGCTGGCTGCGCGACGGCGAAGTCGCGATGGCGGGTGACGTGTTCGAGGTTACCCAAGCCTATCTTGCCTACCACGAACGCAAGTCGAGCAAACAGGTGATGCACGCCACGGCTGAACGCGCAGCACTGGAATTTTCGCTGCGTGGGGTATCGCTCAATGGCGAGGACAGATCGCAGCCGTTGCTGCTCGATATCGGTGATGACCTCGCCGTGTGCGTGCGTGTCCACTCACGCGACGATCGCGTGCCGACGCTCGTGATCGGCATCGGTCGCGCGGACGGCACCGCGGTGTACGGCGTAAGCAGTGAAATGGACGCGCACGAGCTTGAACGCGTCAAGGCGCACGAATTCGTCGGGCAGATAGAATTTCCCGGCCTGTGCCTGCTGCCGGGCAGCTACGTGGTCAAGGCTCACTTGCTCGATTCCGAGGGAATGCGACTGTTCGACACACTCGAGCGCGATTTGACGATCCGCGGGGTTTCGCGCGAATTCGGACTGGTCCGGCTCGCCCACCGCTGGCGCGGCGATGGAATCAGCGCATGAGTGCGCCGGAACAGCCGGGGTTGCCGTTTACGGGGGAGCGTTTCACGCCTGAGTGCGAGCGCGAAATCTGGTACGAGCATTGGCATCGCTACGCGTTCGCGCGACGCTTTGCGAGCGGCAAACGGGTGCTCGATGCCGCGTGCGGGGAAGGCTACGGTTCGGCTTTGCTGGCCGAGGTTGCGGCCGAGGTGGTCGGCGTGGACATCAGCGGCGAGACCGTTGCCCATGCGCGCACCCGCTACGGCGAACGGCCGCATCTACGCTTCGAATGCGCCGATGCCGTGGCGCTGGCATTTCCGGATCGATCGTTCGATCTGGTGGTGTCGTTCGAAACGCTCGAACATCTGGCAGCGCAGACCGAACTCGTCGCAGGATTTGCCCGTGTGCTGAGCGATGAGGGCATGCTGCTGATTTCGTCGCCCGATCGCGCGATCTACAGTGAAGCGGCCGGCTACCATAACGAATACCATGTGCGCGAGCTCTATCGCGACGAGCTCGTCGCGTTGCTGCGGCCGCATTTTCGCCGGGTTCGTCTGTATGGCCAGAAACTCCTGTTCCAGTCGGTCTTGTGGCCGCTCGACGAGGCCGGCGCGAACGTCGAAGCATGGACCATGAATCGCGAGGCGGCCGCGTTGGAACAGGGCCTCGTCTATGCGCCGATGTATTACATCGCGCTATGCGAAAAATCAGTTGATGCGACGCCGGCTCCCGCGTTGTCGGTCTTCGGCGATCGCGACGAAAGCGTGTATGCGCACTACAATCACGAAATCCGAAAGAACATGCAGGGCGGCGCGCGCATTGCCGAACTCGAAGCGGCGTTGCGTGACAGGCCGCGCGCAGCTGCATCGGCGACCGCCGAACCCCGGCGCCGCTGGTGGCATTGGTGGCGACACGATTAGCAGAGTGTTGAAAAAACACCCTGATAACGCGATGCAGGGATGCATCGCACGCGAGTCGATCACGCAAGTGGTTGATTCGCGGAGCGACGTTCGCGGGCTTTGCCCGCGCGGAGCGAGCGAAAAAGCCAAGGACGGACTTTTTCAGCACAATGTTGGAAGGCTCGGGTGCTTGTTCCGGGATCCGTTGCAGGAGCCCTTCGAAGTTCGTTGCGCCACGCTCAGGGCGAGCGGTTTTCATACCATTTTCGGGTCGATGCACAAACTGAATCGATGAACAGCGAACTCAACTACGAAATCAATTACGGCACGCTTGCGGCGGCCGCGGCAGTGCCGCGGCCGGACCCGACCGCGCCGCTGTTCGCGTCC
>JBAVZT010000447.1:0-7255 GCA_049588955.1 Rhodanobacteraceae bacterium
GCAACGGGTCGAGCAGCCGGGCGCCTGCCGCGTCGGCACCGCCGGTGTTGGTAATCGTGATGGTGTAACGGATCGCGGTGCCCGGATCGAGCGCTCCGCGCGATGCCTCGACATCGACGCTGACAACGGGTTTCGCGGCGATCGACTGCGCGCGCGCCGGCGACACGGCATCGCCGCTCAAGAACCCGCTCGCCAGCACCGCGATGCACGCGCACAGCAGCCAGGCCGCGTGTGGACGCCGTGCATCGGTGATCTTGAAGTATCGCGATTGCATGATGATCCCCAGACTTTCAGGTGGACCGGGCGGTCCGGATGTCAGTGCTGCCTTGTGCTTGAGATTGTGCTTCAGCCAAGTCGGTGAAAAAGTCCACCGTGGACTTTCCAGCCGCTCCGCGAATCAATCACTTGTGCGATCGATTCGCGTCCGATACGTCCATGCATCGCGCTGCCGGACCGCTCAAAAGGGTCTTTCAGCGGGCTTCTAACCGCCCACCGCACCGCGTGGCACCAGGAAAAACGCGCCTCCGGTGTCACCGGCCGACCGCATCTTCTTCAGTTCCGGTGTCTGCGCCATGCCGAGCGCGACGGACCTTTCATGCACCGGCCCGGCGAGTTCCTGCTCGAGTCCGGTCTGGGTCAGTATGCGGTTGTTCTGCTTGAGCACAGTCAGAAAGGATGACGTAAATACCGAATGGCCGTCGCCGGCCTGATCAAGCACCGGCTTGAGTCCGCCCGAGGCCAGCACATAACGCGCCTTGCGATCCAGATAACCACTCGGAATACCGCTTGCATAAGCGGCGGGGCCACCCATGTAGCGACCGACGCTTGTGGACAGCGCGCTGCCGAAGCATGAATCGGCGACAACCAGAATGCTGCGCGCCTTGAACATGCGCAGGAATTCGGCCAGCGTCGAGGTCGGCAAGGCCGGGCTGCGAATCTTGGGCTGCGCATCGAGCGGCAGCCAGAATCCGCGCTGGCTCGCGTCGAGCACCCCGTGCCCGGCAAAGTAGATCAGCAGGTTGTCGCTGGATTTGAGTTCCGTCGACAGTTTGACGATGGCGCCGACGATCGAGGAAAAGTCCGGATCGAGCAGCACCGTCGTGGTGAAGCCATAGCGGCTGTGCAGCACATCGGCGACCGAGCGCGCATCCTCGATCGGCGTGCGCAACGGCGCGTAGTCCTGATAGTTCTGCACGCCGATGATCAGGGCGTGATAGCGGCCGAATTGCGCACCGTCCACCGCGATCGGCGCGGCGGTGTCGCTGACGATCGGAACTTTCGACACACTACGCGTTGCGGAAGGCGTCCTGGCCAGTTGCTCGTCCATGGCGTGTTGCTGCGTCTGGGATTCGCGCAATGCCTTTTCGAGGCTTGCCAGCTTGCTCTTGTCGTTGGCTCCATTCGCCTTGCTGCGAGCATTGCTGCGCTTGAGTCTTGCGATTTCATCCTCGAGCTTCGATATTTCCGCCGCATTCGCGGCTTTTTGCGCTTCGAGTTTCTTTGCGAGATCCGCAGCGCGCTGGTCCGCCGCGCTGACGCGCTGCTCGGCCTCGGCCCCGCTGACGAGATCGCCGCTCTTGATGCCCATGGCCTCGCGGTACAGATTGACCGCGCCGGTCGGATCGGCCGGCATGCCGCGGCCCTGCTCCATCAACGCAGCGAGCGAAAGCTTGGCCTCGATCGAACCGTTGGCCGCGGCCTTGCGATACCACTCGGCGGCCTTGGCGTAATCGGGCGCTTGATCCATCCCCTTTTCATACAGCGCGCCTACATAGAACTGCGCCTGCGAGTCACCGCCACTGGCCTTTTCCATCCAGACCGCAAGACTCGATTTCAACGTGGCACGATCGTAGGCGGTGTATTCGCCACCACGGATCTCGCAGAGCTTTGCCGTGATCTTCACCGGCAGTCGCGGACCGATATAGGTAATCATTCCGGATCGGCGCACCTGACCCGGCAGCAGGCAATCGACCATCGTCATTGCATCGATCGGCTGCGCGCCCTCGAGCGCCCCGTGTTCATGCACCAGTGGGGACCACTCGCCCGACTGAGCCTGGGCGGTTCCGCTGATGAACGCGGTCGAGGCAACCAACCAGCCCATCGAGATCATCGAAAATTTCATGGCGCTGCACCTCTCGCTTGCCGAGCCCTATGCTCCCCTTCCGGGCAACCGCGTCGCGAACACCCTTCCCGCGCATGGAACTCGCGTGTTTCTTCGATTACCAGATCATACACCTTGATCCGCGGTCGCCCCGCGATTGCCGCGGCGGGCGATCCGCCAATCGATCTTTGCCGATCGCAACAGCATCGCGCCGGGACGCAAAACCAAGTCCACGGTGAGCGGCGAATATAGCCGATTTTCGTGGCCTGCTTGCAAGCCGTCTCGTGTGTGTACGCGAGCCCAGCTGCACGACCGATGGCAAGCGCTTATCGTTCGCGTGCTGCATCTCCGACGGTAGTTGACAGCGACATTGAGTAAGGCGACAGTAGGTCCCACAGCCGTTGAATCGTATCCGGGGGCGGGGATGGGCGCGCGAACCAAGCAAACGTGTCGAATCGGCCGGTGGATTGTCTGCGCTGCATTGGGCGCAATCCTGTGTTCCGCTCTCATGGCATGGGCCGCCGAGGACGCGCCCGCGACGGCAGACGCCGCGGGCACGCAAAGCGCTGGCGCGAAAGACCGACCGGCGGCCGGCACGCAGGAAGCCGCGACCGCTTCAAAAACGGCCGACGACGATTCCGATGACGAGGACGAGGACGATGCAAGTGCCTCGGACAAGCACGTCGACGCCGATGCCGAGCATGCAAAGGCTCTTGCCGGCATGCGTTATCCGTCGGCGACACTATGCGCCGCCTGCCATCCGAAGCAGTATTCCCAGTGGTCGATGTCGCAGCACGCCTACGCGCAGATGAGCCCGGTGTTCAATGCATTCCAGGCGACCCTGCTGAAACTGACCAACGGCAGCAACGGCGATTTCTGCATTCGTTGTCACACGCCGATCGGCATGAACCTCGGCGAAGCCGAGTTCATGAGCAACATCGATCGCCCGCCGGCGGCGCGCGAAGGCATCTCGTGCATTGTTTGTCATCGCATCAACAAGGCATACGGCAAGGTCAGCGGTCGCCTCGCGCTCAACGAGGGACCACTGACGTCACCGGTGTACGGCCCGACCGGTCCGCAGGCTCGACTCCAGAAAGTCATCGACAAGGCCGGGCTCGCGACCAATCCCGAATCGCGCGGGCGCCAGGTCCACGCAAAGGCTGAAAAGTTCTTTCAGCTGGTCACGCCCGGTTTCTGCGCCACCTGTCACGACGTGACGCTGATCAATGGCTTCCGACTGGAGGAAGCGTTCAGCGAATACAAGAGTTCGCCGGCCGCCAAGCGCGGCGTGACCTGCCAGGATTGCCATATGGGCAAGGAACCGGGTCGCACCGTCGTTGCCAAGAGCGATCCGGATTTCGACCGCAAGAACTACGATTTCGGCCCGGCGGCACAGGTCGGCAGCATCAAGACCGAAGATCGCATGCTGACCAATCACATGTTCGTCGGCCCGGACTATTCGGTGCTGACGCCGGCGCTGTTCCCGATCAACGCGCGCGCGATCAAGGAAGAGAACCAGAAGGACGATCCGACGGCGCCGGGATTCGCCACCATCCGCGACTGGCTGGCCTTCAACGTCAAGGCCGGCTGGGGAACCCAGGACTTCGAAGACAAGGTTTCGGACGACTACAAGTTCCCGGACCGCTGGGCATCGGTCGATGATCGCTACGACGCGCGCGACATCATCAACAGCAATGAGGCGTTGCTGAAGATGGCGAGGGAGCAGCGTCTGAAGCTGCTCAAGACCGGTTTCGTGCTCGCCGACATCCAGACGATCAGCGCAGGCCCCGACGGCATCCGCTTCAAGGTGCAGGTCAAGAACGGCACCGATGGCCACAACGTGCCGACCGGATTTGACGCCGAACGTCTGATCTGGCTGCACGTAACGGTGAAGGATGCGGATGGCAAGGTGATCAAGGAATCCGGCGATCTCGATCCGAACGGCGACGTGCGCGATCTGCATTCGCTGTATGTGCACAACGGCGAGTTACCGCTGGATCGCGAGTTGTTCTCGCTGCAATCGAAGAACGTCACGACCAATCTGCGCGGTGGTGAACGCGAACAGGTGCTGCCGGTCAACTATTCGGCAACGCCGCTGCCGTTCGTGCGGCTGTCGACCACGCCGACCATCCTGCTCGGCCACCCGGTCGGCGTGCGCAAGCACAAGCAGGGTATCGACCCGCTCGGAGAGCGTTGGGCCGAGTACCGCGTTTCGGCGGATCAACTCGACGGACGCGGTCCATACAAGGCTGAAATCCAGCTCAAGGCGGCGATGGTGCCGGTCAACCTGCTTGACGCGATCAAGGATGTCGGCTTCGACTACAACATGAGTGCGCGCGATGTGGCGACCAACCTGGTGGCGGGGCAGCTGGTCGTCTGGGAGCGCGAGGTCACGTTCGATGTCCAGGCGCCAGCAGCGACGGCGCAACGCTGAATTTCGAATCCCGGGGAGATGCGCATGCGCGAGAATAGCGTTGTCCTGAGTTTATTCATGGCCGTCGCGCTGATGTGGTGCGGCGCCGTCCACGCAAACGACCAGGCACAATCACCGAGCGGGATGCCCGAGCAAGCGTCCACACCCGACCAGCAAGCCGCGGCAGGTGACGACGACCAAGACGCAACGTCGACTCCGCCTGCCGCCAATCAGCAACCGGAGAAGCAGGCGGACGAGGACGAAGACGATTCCGACGACACCGATTCGGACGCGGCGGGCTCCAAGCAGCCGACCGAACCGCAAAAGCAGGCCGCGGCATCCGACGAAAAAGGCGGCAAAACCGGCGAGCCCGAGTCACCCAGTCGTCTCTCCAACGAACGCGCGGTCAAGATCGATCCGAACTCGATCCCCAAGCGTCCGCCACCCTTGATCGAACTCGGCTCCCATTTCCTCGGCACCGGTCCGCTGCCACCCGGATACACGTTGCCGACCGGAGAGGTGATTCAGCCGCAGCTGACCGTGTTCGGCACCTTCCGAAGCGCGCTGCAGTCGTACACGAGAGACGACCTGACGCGCAGCGAATGGGCCAACCGCTTCGACCTGTTCGCCAATCTTTCGTTCACCAGCACGGAACGCCTGGTCGCGGGCGTGCGACCGCTCGATCGTCGCGGGGAATTCGCCGGCCGCATCTTCCAGGACCAGGGCAATCCGGCCAACGCGCACCAGGGCGTGGATCCATACAACGGTATCCTGACGACGCTGTTCTTCGAAGGCGATTTCGGCGAAATGTTTCCGAAACTCGATCCGTACGATCGGCACTCGCTCGATTACGGCTTCGCGATCGGACGCCAGCCGCTCTCGTATCAGGATGGAATACTGCTCAACGACACGATCGATTCCATCGGCATCATCCGCAACGATCTTCTGCCGACCGGTGGTTCGAACTTGCAGTTGACATTTGTCGGTGGCTGGAACCAGGTCAATGACGGCAACAGCAACCCGAGCGACGCGCATCTGTATGGGTTGTTCACCCAGGCCGATTATCCGAAGAGCACGTTCAACGGCGACTTCGTCTACGTCAACGATGTCGCCGACACGAAATCCGATGCGTTCTACTGGGGATTGAGCGCTTCGCAGCGCATCGGCAAGATCGGGACGATATTCCGCTTCCTCGGTTCGCATGTGATCGACGACAAGCCGTTGCCCGGACCCAACGGCCTGCGACCGGCGGATAATGGCGAACTGCTGACGGTCCAGGCCAATTACGTTCCGCCCTACACCGAGAACAACCTCTACGCCAATGCATTCCTCGGTATCAACAACTTCACGTCGGCAGCGCGCGGTCCGGCTACCGGTGGACCACTCGGCGCGATCGGCATCCTGTTCGCGTCGTTCGGCATCGGCAACTTCAACAGCTACGGCGCCGCGCTGGGCAGCACTCCGAACCATTCCTGGGGCGGCGCGGTCGGCTATCAGATCTTCTCGCACGACACGCGCCGGCAGTACATCATCGAACTCGGCGGGCGTCATCGTACCGACGACGTTTCGAACCCGAATCAATATGCGCTGGGCGTGCAACTGCAACAGGCACTCGGGCGCCGTTTCGTCGTGAGCGTGGGTGGATTCCGCGTACAGAATCCAGGTGCCAATGGCGGCTGGGGCGCGCGCGTCGAACTTCTCACGCAATTCTGAATCTGGAGTAAAGTTCACGCTCATGCCTTACGCAGACACCCTGATACTGACTGCCGGGGCGCTGACCGTTCTGGCCGTATTGGCCTACGCCTCGGCCGGTGCCGTCGGCGCATGGCGGCGCGTCACCCACCAGGGGCAATTGCGGCAACGTGCCAATGAACTGTTCGATCTGCGCATTCAGGCGGCACAGCGCGAGCGTCAGGTCGAGGATCAGAAATCGCTGGCATGGAGCGGCTGGCGCAAGTTCCAGGTGCGCTGGAAACGCTTCGAGAACGAGCACCGCGACATTTGCTCCTTCTACCTCGTGCCGCATGACGGCAAGCCCATCCCGGGTTTCGAACCCGGCCAGTTCCTGACCTTCCGGCTCGACGTTCCAGGGCAGGTCAAGCCGGTCGTGCGCTGCTATTCCCTGTCCGACTCGCCCAAGCCGGATTACTACCGCGTCTCGATCCGGCGACTCGGCGCGCCGCCCGGCAAGGACGTGACGCCGGGTCTGTCGTCGAACTTCTTCCATGATCTCGTCGAGGAAGAAGCCATACTGGACGTCAAGGCTCCCTCGGGGATCTTTCACCTGGATGCCGGCGGCAAGGAACCGGTGGTACTGATCGGCGGCGGCGTAGGCATCACACCCGTATTGTCGATGCTCAATGCGATTGTCGAATCGGGCAGCGGCCGCGAGACCTGGTTTTTTCTGGGAGTCAAGGATGCCGCGGATCATCCGATGAAGGATCATCTCGAATCGATCGCGCGCGAACATCCGAACGTTCATCTGCATGTGTGCTACAGCAAGGCGCGAGAGGGTGTCGACGTGCTTGATCGCGACTATCACACCGGCGGTTTCGTCAGCGTCGAGTTGATGAAGAAACTGTTGCCGTCAAACAACTATCGCTACTATTTTTGCGGACCACCGGTCATGATGACCGCGCTGGAGAAAGACCTCGAAGCCTGGGGTGTCCCCAAGGAGCAAATCCATTTCGAGAAATTCGGACCGGGACCAAAGATCACGCCGCCGCCAACCGCTGCAGCAG
>JBAVZT010000448.1:0-1532 GCA_049588955.1 Rhodanobacteraceae bacterium
GGCAAATCCAGTTCGACGCGGCGCACCGTGCGCTCGCGATGCGGCAATGCGACGTTCAGCACGCGCGCGGCAAATCCCAGCGTCCAACCCTGCACCAGCAACGAGGCGAGCACGACGATGAATGCGACGTTGAAGATCAGACCGGCATGCGGCAAGCCCATCAACATCGGGATGGACGCGAGAAAGATGCCGACCGCGCCGCGCAGGCCGACCCACGCCACAAAGCCGATCTCGCGCTTGCCATAACCGAACGGCGCCAGACAAAGCGAAATCGCGAGCGGCCTACCGACCAGCATCAGGAACGCGGCGACCCCGAGCGCAGGCCACAATATTTTCATCAACTGGTGCGGTGCAACGAGCACACCGAGCACGAGAAACATCACGGTCTGGCACAGCCAGGTCCCGGCATCGAGTACCGCCAGAAGATTGGCGAAACCCGGCACATTGCGATTTCCGACAATCACACCCGCGATGTACACGGCGAGGAACCCGCTGCCACCGAGACCTCCGGCGACACCGAACAGCAGAATCGCTCCGGCCACAAGAAACAGGGCGGCAAGTCCGCCACCGATGGTCGCACGCCGCAGCGCACCTGCGATGGCATACCCGCCGACAGCACCGAGCGCCGCGCCGATGCCGAATTGCGACAGCAGTTCCAGCACGACGCCGTGCAGCGAAAAGTGCCCCCGTGCCGCGGCCCATTGCGCCAGCAGCACCGTCAGCAGAACTGCGACCGGATCGTTCGCGCTCGATTCGATTTCAAGCGTCGAGGCGACGCGTGAGCGCAATTGCAGCCCGCCGGCACGCAGCAGGAAAAACACCGCGGCTGCATCGGTTGAGGAAATCACCACGCCAAGCAGCAGTGCCTCGGCCGGCGCCAACCCGAGCAGCCAGTGCGCCGCCATCGCAGTCAGGGCCGCCGTGAGCACGACTCCGAGCGTCGCCAGCAGAAGCGTCGGCGCGAGCGCGCCGCGGAAACTCTCGCGACGTGTTCGCAGGCCACCATCGAAGAGGATTACCGCGAGTGCAAGCGATCCGATGCGATATGTCGTCGTGTAGTCGTCGAAGCGTATGCCGCCCGGGCCGTCGACACCGGCCAGCATGCCGACCACCAGAAACACCAGCAACAACGGCGCACCGAAACGCCGCGCGACCAGACTCGAGCCGATCCCGGCCAGCATCAGCGCCGCGGCGCCGGCCAGCAGCCAGTAGGTATGCTCGATCGCTTCCATTGCTGCCGATCATAACCGTCTGCACGGCGCCGCTCGTTCTTCGTCTCTGAGCAGACCCTGTCCACGGTCCGAGTTCGGGGCAGCGCCGCCAGCCTCCGGCAGAAGCACCGCCAAATCCATCGTCAGGCGAATTCGAGGCGTCGGTACTGGATCGCTTCGGACAAATGGGAGGTACCGATCGCGGCGCTTGCATCGAGATCGGCCATCGAGCGCGCGACGCGCAGGATGCGGTGGTAGGCGCGCGCCGACAGACCGAGGCGCTCGACCGCGCGATCGAGCAGCGATTGGTCGCGTGCGGAC
>JBAVZT010000449.1:0-5163 GCA_049588955.1 Rhodanobacteraceae bacterium
GCATCTTGGCCAGCTGCGGGGTAATGTCCTGCGCATCGACGCCCAGCGCGCCGCGCCTGACTTCGCCGGTAGCGACCAGTTGGCGCATGACGTCGCTGGCCAGATCCGACGGAATCGCGAAACCGATGCCGACGTTGCCGCCGGACGGCGAATAGATCATCGAGTTGATACCGACCAGTTCACCGCGCAGGTTGACCAGCGCGCCGCCGGAATTGCCCGGGTTGATCGACGCATCGGTCTGGATGTAATTCTGGTATCCCTCCCCCCGTAGACCGGTGCGCTGCAGAGCCGAGACGATGCCCGAGGTGACGGTCTGGCCGAGACCGAACGGATCGCCGACTGCAACGACGAAATCGCCGACGCGCAACTTCGATGAATCGGCCAGCGGCAACGCGGTCAGATTGTCGGCCGGTATTTGCAGAACCGCGAGATCGGAATCGTGGTCGGTGCCGATCACCCGGGCCTTGACCGTTTGCCCGCTGGTCAGCGTTACCGCGATGTCGTCGGCGCCCGCCACGACATGGTTGTTGGTCAGCACGTACCCCTTGGACGCATTGACGACCACGCCGGATCCGAGCGACTGTTGCACGCGTTCGCGCGGAATGTCCGGCACGCCGAAGAAGCGGCGAAAGAACGGATCGTCGAAATACGGATCGCGCACGCGAATGCGCGTCTTGGAACTGATGTTGACGACCGCAGGGGTCACGCGTGCGAGCATCGGTGCGAGCGACGGCATGGGCTCGCCCGCGACCTCGGCCGGAAGGGCGGCTCGCGCATGGGTGGAGACGGCGAGCAGGCTGACGCTGAACGCACAACCGACGGCGAAAACCGAGTGTGCGATGGTGCGCAGGGAATTGGGGCGACGCATTGCGATCCTTGTTGAGCGCTTGCAGCAATGACCACGGTACCGCCCGCAGGGTTCCCGCTTGGGGCACTCCGGGAAAGGTGGCGATCAGGTTTCTGCGCCGCTGGATCACGAAAGGACGTCGGCGTTGGGCCAATTGCCACTCGGGCGGGAATCTTGCTGCCCTTTCCCGGTCTTCATAAGGCGTGACGCACGCCAGACGCGCGCCCACAGCGACTCGCAAAAGCCGCCAGTCTGCGTCTAGCGGGATCATTGCAACTTGGCCGGTCCCGCGGTAGGGTTGGATATCTCGTGACCACAAGATATTGTGGCTATCGAGTTCGGTTCGCGCGATAAGTTGGGTTGTGCGGTGGATGTGGCGGAGGTGGCGCGCAGCCGTCGGAGAAGATCGTCAAGTGGGGATCATGCGCACTCAAAATCCTGGCTTTCCCGTCTTGTTTCGGCTCGGGTCAAGCCGGTCGGGTTGTCGGGTGCGTCATCGGGCTGGGCGTTGACGCGCAACCGGAAATGGAGGAATACGCCGCAATGAACACGCTTCGTCAGGAGCAACGCGCGCGCGACGCGATGGAGATTCCGCTGCAACCCGCGTCGAGCGACATCTGGGACAAGAAGTACCGCTTGAAAACCAAGGAGGGCGAACCGGTCGATGCCAGCATCGACGATACCTACCGGCGTGTCGCTCGCGCATTGTCCGAAGTCGAGGTCACCCCGGACAAACAGAAGTACTGGAACGAGCGGTTTCTGTGGGCGCTGCGTCGCGGGGCGATTCCGGCCGGGCGCATCACCTCGAACGCGGGCGCCCAGCAGCACAAGCCGAAAACCTCGACGATCAACTGCACCGTGTCCGGAATCATCGAGGATTCGATGGACAACATCCTCGATCGTGTGCACGAGGCCGGGCTCACCTTGAAGGCCGGCTGTGGTATCGGCTATGAATTCTCGACCTTGCGCCCGCGCGGTGCCTACGTGTCGGGCGCTGGTGCCTACACCTCGGGTCCGCTGTCGTTCATGGACATCTACGACAAGATGTGTTTCACGGTGTCGTCGGCCGGTGGCCGCCGTGGCGCCCAGATGGGGACGTTCGACGTAGCCCATCCGGATGTGCGCGAGTTCATCCGGGCCAAGCGCGAGGATGGCCGCCTGCGCCAGTTCAATCTGTCTTTGCTGATCACCGACGGTTTCATGCAGGCGGTCGAGGACGATGCCGACTGGCCACTGGTGTTTCCGATCCACGTCAAGGAGAAAAACGAGATCGATTTGAACGATCCGGCCACGGTCGTGTGGCGTGAATGGCCGACGCACAAGCAATATGTCGAGCGCGAGGATGGTCTTGTCGCGTGCAGGATCTACGGACACCTGCGTGCACGTCACCTGTGGGACATGATCATGGTCTCGACCTACGACTATGCCGAGCCGGGGTTCATCCTGATCGACCGCGTCAACGAGATGAACAACAACTGGTGGTGCGAGAACATTCGCGCGACCAATCCGTGCGGCGAGCAACCGTTGCCGCCGTACGGATCCTGCCTGCTCGGCTCGGTCAATCTGACCACTTTCGTGCGCGATCCGTTCGGACCCAAGGCGCGTTTCGACTTCGACGAGTATCGTGAAGTAGTGCGCGTGTTCACACGCATGCTCGACAACGTGGTCGAGGTCAACGGCCTGCCGCTCGCCGAACAACGGGCGGAAATTGTGCGCAAGCGCCGGCATGGCATGGGCTTTCTCGGTCTCGGCTCGACCATCACGATGCTCAAGATGCGTTATGGCGAGGCCGATGCCTGCCAGTTCACCGGCGACGTCGCGCGCGAGATGGCTGTGGCCGGCTGGGAAGTCGCGCTCGGCTTAGCGAAGGAGAAAGGCCCGGCGCCGATCATGCTCGAGGAATTCGAGGTAACCGGCGAATTGCTGCGCAAACGCCCGCAGATGGTTGCCGATGGCTACAAGGTCGGCGATCAGGTGCCGGGTCGGTTGCTGCATGCGAAATACAGCCGCTATATGCAACGCGTCGCCGAAGTTGCGCCCGAGCTCGTGGCCGAACTCGGCGAAGTCGGAGCGCGTTTCACCCATCATTCGTCGATCGCACCGACCGGCACCATCTCGTTGTCGCTGGCCAACAACGCCTCGAACGGCATCGAGCCGAGCTTCGCGCACCATTACAGCCGCAATGTGATCCGCGAAGGCAGGAAAACCAAGGAAAAAGTCGAGGTGTTCAGTTACGAACTGCTGGCCTATCGCGAACTGATCAACGGCAAGGCCATGCCAGGATCGGACGAGCCCACCGAAAAGCTGCCCGGCTACTTCGTGTCCGCAGACGATATCTCGCCAACCGCGCACGTCGACATCCAGGCCGCGGCGCAGGTCTGGGTCGATTCGTCGATCTCCAAGACCGCCAACGTACCGACCGACTACCCCTACGAGGACTTCAAGGACATCTACCGTTATGCATACCGGCAGGGCCTCAAGGGCTGCACCACCTTCCGTTTCAACCCGACGGCCTTCCAAGGAGTGCTGGTCAAGGAGCATGATCTAGCCAACACCACCTATCGCTTCGAACTCGAAGACGGTTCGGTGGTGGAGGTCAAGGGCAATGAAGAGATCGAATACGATGGCGAGACGCACACCGCGGCCAATCTCTTCGATGCGCTGAAGGAAGGCTACTACGGCAAGTTCTGAACAGGCCGACGCAATGAGTGGAGACTTCCGGCATGTTTCAGACATCATTTCCGCAGAGGGGAACCACCATGCACAGTGAAGGCAGCAGTTTCGGCGAGTCGTTGGACGAAATGAAGGACGGTGCGACAGAAATGGGCGGTGCCGTGGCCGACATGGCCAGTGCAATCGGCACGTCGGTGACGACCGCGGCCAGCGATACCGGTCAGGCCGTTGGTACGACCGCCAGAAAGGTCGGCAATCGGGCCAAGAAGGCGCGCAAGCAAGCCGCGCGCCGCGTACAGACCGTCGTCGCCACGGTCAAGAAAGCCGTCACCAGGAAGCCCGCGAAGAGAAAGCCAAAGAAGGTTGCGGCCAGGAAAGCAGCCGTAAAGAAGGCCGCGGCCAAGCCGGCCGGCGCGCGCAGGAAGGGTGCCAGGAAAGCGACGGCCAGGAAGGCGGCAAGCACCAGACCAGCGGCGAGGAAAGCCGGCAGGAAGACCGTTCGAAAGGCCACCCGCAAGGCTGCCGCGCGCAAGACGGCCGTGAGAAAGGTTGCGCGCAAGACCGCGCGCAAGACTGCCCGCAAAGTCGCGCGCAAGGTCGCAGGCAGGACCGCGCGCAAGGTTGTGCGCAAGACCTCGGCGAGGAAAGCGGTTGCAGGGAAATCGGCACGCAAGGCAGCGACTCGAAAGACGGCTGCGCGCAAGCCCGCGGCGAAAAAGGCGGCACGCAAGGGCGCAACCCGGAAGGGAGCGCGCAAGACGGCGGCGAAGAAAGGCGCTCGTCGCAAATAGGCCGTCGTCTGGCGCCGGCCGGAACAAATCACGGCCGGCCGACGGCTGGCCGTGATTTGCACGGCGTTTCCTTATTACCATCGACGCAATTTCATGCACGTATCCACGATATGACCATCAAGATAGGCAATCGCATCAAGAGTTACGGCGTCGTCCGGCCCGATGAAATCCGTGGGCAGCCGGCCATCGAGGCGTTGCCGGCGCCTGAAGCATCGCCCAGCGCCGAAATCATCCAGATGCACGAAAAGGTCGAGCGCCCGGACGTGCTGATCGGCGCGACCTACAAGATCAAGTCGCCGCTGTTCGAGCATGCCCTCTACGTCACGATCAACGATATCGTGCTCAATGCCGGCACCGAGCACGAGTTGCGCCGTCCGTTCGAGGTGTTCGTCAACTCCAAGAACATGGATCATTTCCAGTGGATCGTGGCGCTGACGCGCATCATGTCGGCGGTATTCCGCAAGGGTGGCGACGTGACGTTCCTGGTGGAGGAACTGAAGGCCGTGTTCGATCCGCGCGGCGGTTATTTCAAGGCCGGTGGCGTGTACATGCCGTCGATTGTTGCCGAACTCGGCGCGATCATCGAAACGCATCTGAAGTCGATCGGCCTGATCCAGGACCCGGAAATGAGCCCGGAGCAGCGCGCGCTGATTGCCGAAAAGCGCGCGGCTTACGAGTCGCGATCGACCGGCGAGCGCCCAAAAAAAAAGTCTGAGCTGAGCCCGACGCTCGGCGGCACACTCGCCGATTCCGCCGCCGACGAGGATGCGGGTCTGCAGCGCGCGGCTCGCGCGTCCGATGCCGACGACGCGACCGACGCGGCGTTTCCGCCTGGCGCCACGCTGTGCCAGA
>JBAVZT010000450.1:0-9580 GCA_049588955.1 Rhodanobacteraceae bacterium
CTCCGGGGGCGACCCCCGGCCGTCGGGGTACCATATACCCCAAGCCCCGATGCAAACTGCGTGAGCGGATTCGGTAACGCCCGGACGGTGCAAGGCGGCAATCGTTTCCGCTTGCGTGCAGCGGAGCAAGACATGTGTGTCCCAACTCGATGGATGAGTTGCCGGCCAGGGAGCGTGTGCCGAAAGTGAATCGAATCCTGCTGGTGATCCTGCTGCTGCTACCGGCATCGGTTCTGGCACGCGACTGGATCATCTCCACGGCCGGCGACGATGCCAAAGGCGACGGCACGTTGGCCAAGCCGTACCGCACCGTCATGCGCGTACTCAACACGTCCAACGGCACGGCGAAAGCTGGCGATACTGTCATGTTGCGCGGACCTGAGGGAAACAATACCTACAACGAATGCCTGGTCCGGCTGCGCGTCCCCTTGACGCTGCGTTCCTACCCGGGGGAGCACGCCCATATCCATTGCGATCCTCATGCGCCGGAAAGCAGTGTCGTCGTCTGGCTGGATGCCAGTGCATCGGGCAGCCATATCTCGGACCTGGATCTCAGCGGATCTGCCTATTACGGCGTGAAGCTGGATACCAACTGGTATCGGGGTGGGGGAGAGAAAGGGACTGGTGCTTCGCACGTTGTGCTTGATCATCTCAAGGTCCATGACACGGGTCGCGATGGCATCAAGATCACGCCAAAATCGGATTACGTCACGATCCGCAACAGCGAGATCAGTAACACCGGCAAGATCTATCCGCCGGGCACTTCGGAGCAAGCCAAGAACGCCGACGGCATCGACAACGTGAACGGCTCGCACATGGTGGTGGAAGATTGCTACATCCACGACATCGCCACGACCGGCCTGTACTTCAAGGGTGGCGCCAGCGACGCGCTGGTGCAGCGAAATCGCATCGAGAACACCGGCTCCGGCGGCATCCGCGTCGGCTTCGACACCGGCGAGGAATACTTCGATCCGAGCGTGAACCCAAAATACTACGAGTCGATTCGCGGCACCGTTCGCAATAACTTCATACGCAATACCGATTCGGCCGGCATCGGCCTGTACGCCGCCAAGGACGCTGTTGTCGCCAACAACACCCTGGTCGATACGGCACGAAAGAATCAGGCGGCGATTTTTTTCGGCATCACGTTCCAGGACTGGGATCCCAAGGCAGGGCGCCCGCCGAGCATCAATCCACTTATATGGAACAATCTCGTAATCCAGAATGGCGGGAACTGCCTGGAGATTCGCTGGTCCCCGGACCTCGGTGGCCTGTCGGCATTGGATGGCAGCCCGGGTACCGACTGGAACGGCTATTACAACTCCGTGGGGCGGTGCAATTTTGTCGACTTTCGCTTACCGCATCCCCTCGTCATCGGGGGCTCGTTCGCGCAATGGCAGCGTCATTCGGGGGTCGACGCCCACAGCGTGGAAACTGCCTTTTCGGTCGACGACACCGGGCATCTGCCCGATGGTAGTCCCGCGATCGACAAGGGCATCGCGCTAGAGCAGGTCACCGATGATATCGATCGTCAGCGCCGCGTTGCACCCTACGATATCGGCGCGGACGAGAAAGTCGAAACACCGGCCGCAACAAAGGTCGACTCGTCGCATTCACGCAAGCCACATTGACCAATCGGGTCGCAACTGTATCGTTCGTCTGACCGGGTGGTGCTGCGCCAATCAAGGTCTTGAGTGGATTTTGCGCGTGCCCATTGGCAGCACGGAGCTCAATGCCGCAACAGGCTCCGCATCAGGCAACCAGTACGTACGTCCCTCGCGCAATGGATTCAGATGTTGTGATCGGCTGCCGGACCGCTGCTTCCGCGAGCGAGCAGATCACTGAGCGGGCGACGGCTGATTGCACGCAACGTGTGTTCGAGATCCAGACGCCAGCCGCGTGGGTGTATGTCGATCCAGTGCAGGGCAACTGGATGCGTACCGAGCGAACGCTTGTATTGCTGATCGCCGGCGAGGAAATCGTAGCTGTCAGCGCCTTCGACCAGATATTTCTCGATGGCGAGCAAATGCCCCAGATAGCCCGGCCGATCATGACGATCCAGAACACCGTAATTCAGGCCGGTATTGTAGAAGTAGACTCGCTTCTGCCACAGCAGATTGTAGAGATAGCCAATGGTTGCCGGCCCGGCGCTGACCCGCAACAATTGGGTCAAACCACCGCGCGTCCCCGCACGAACCAGATCCGAATGAAATGCGCAAAAAAAACGGCTCGCGAACGATCCTCTCAGGCCTTTGCTCTGCCAGTGCCGATCATGCAACACTCGCATCTCGCCGAGCCAATCGAGTGCCTGCCTGGGCTCGTGAGCGACTGCCATGCGGACGGGTCCAAGCGCTTCGTAGGCGCGACGCGTCTTGCGCAGGAGATTGCGTGTCCTGCTGCTCAGGCAGGCTGGATAGTTGCCACCCTCGCTGCGCAATTGCGCGAGATCGACAAGGTAGCAAGGTTGCGTGTTCGCGCTGAACGCACATAGCGGTCCAGGCAACGCTTCGCACACCGCCCTTGCATGCGACGAAGCGCTGATGCGCAAGCTGCGCCAGCGCAGGTCTCGCCGAGTCAACTCATCGAACAGAGCCGCATAAGCTCGGGTCTCGGCACCGCGCCGGATCAGCAATCCGGTGTACTCGATGGTGACCTCGTCCAGGTCGGTAGCGCCGGTCTCCTGCATGCGGATCGATCGATTGCCGAACAGACGCTTGATGCCCCGTTCAGGCTCATCGACCAGCAAACCGAGCGCAACGAGTCCCGTGGGGTCGGAGGCGCGGAAAACCATCGGCCGGTATCGCGCCGGCAAATGACGTAACCAGACCGATACCCACGCCCACGAGGTAAACGGCGATCCGTCGGCGACACCTTCCAGCGAGACCCAGTCGCTACCGAGATCCGGATATTTCTCTACAGTTACAAGTTCGCCCTTCAAGGCGAGATCGTCCATTTGCAGGCCCCTGACGCTCCAGTGAATCGGAGCGTAGCAGCTTGTCGATCGACCTGCGGCCGGGGAGGCATCCGTTCTCCCGTATCGTGTCGCGAGCACATTTGGGAAAAACGAACCGCCCTCTGCAAACCGGGTTCGCGATGACTCCGCCGATGCTCCCTGAAGAAATCAGGCCTCCAGTTGCTTGGGTTGCTGCCGCCGTGGCGGTTCCGGAAAGACTACAGTCCGCGCGTTGGATGTGCGCGATGGGCGAGTTGGCGCACAGTCTGGCGGGGTAATGAAACCCTCCTTCCGGCGCCGTGCTAGAGACACACCCGGCGAGGATGACGTGTACGTTCATGCCCCGGATCGGCGCGATCCTCAGTCGGGCAGGCGCTGTTGCAGCCAGCCACCGATTGCGGAGAACAGCTCCTCACGATCGGCTTCGTCGTAGAACAAATGATTGGTTTCCGGCCAATAGCTGAACTGCACGTTCGCAGAGCGTGCCGCTGTCCCAAACGTTTCGTCGAACTGGCCGCGATGGAGGAAGTATGACGTGTCGCCTGTGTACAGAAAAAACAGTTCCACGCCGCGTGAACTAAGTGTCTGCAGCTGTTCGCGCTCGACACCCGGCACAGGCCAGCCGCGCTCGGACTCGACGGTGATCGCGTTCGCGTCGCGGGGGCTGTGGAGGAGCATCCGGCGAAGCTTGTCCGGCCACCTCGACAAGGGCGTGCGAAACGCGCGGCGCAGGCGACCCAGTTTATACGAGAACGTCTTTCGTGCCAGTCCATCGAGCAGAATGGCGCCGACAACGCGCGGATCGGCCAGCGATGCTTGCCATGCGAGATCCGCGCCGCCGCAGATACCGCCGACGATGAGGCGGGTGTACCCGGTGCGCCGTCCGAGCGCATCAAAGACCTCATGCAGGAGCCGCGACTGCGGAAGTTCGGTGAGGCTGAGGCTGTCGCCGACGCCCGGCAAGTCGAAACGCAGTACCGCGTAACCTTGCGCCGCAAGTCGCCGCGCAAGCCGGACATGCAGACGGAACGGATCGCTACGCGGCAGGAAGCCCGCGTTCAACAGCACCACACACACCCCTTTCGACGGGGCGCTGGGGCGGCTCAGCAGGCCAAACAGGTCGTTGCCGAGTTCAATGATCTCGTCGCCGCGTCCATGCCCCGGATTCATGCGCCCCCCATCCTGGTGGCCAGGCCTGCGGCGACTTCGCGCACCGCTGGCGCCGGAATATGCTCGTAATCGAGTTGACCTTCCCACGCGGTCAGCGCTGGTGGCAGATCGATCCTCTGTCGTGGCTGCAGCAACGGCGACGCCTGCGGCCGATCGAGTAAGGTCAAGTCCGGCCACTCCGCATTCGACCGCAGGCGGGATTGCTCGAGTTCGGCAAGCAGTTGCTTGGAGCACGGGAATCCAACCAGCGACTCGTGCGAGCAGGTGCGTTGCGCACGTTCCCCGTGCGGGAAGCGCGGATTTGCACGGCGCTCGGCGCTGTCAATGCGGCGCAGATCGGCAAGATACGCCGCGCCATCCGTTACCGGCTGCCACAGCCACAGCGCTTGCAGGTGCGCCTTGGTGGCGAGCGTGACGGCGACGAAGCTGCCGGCGCGGGCGCCGAGGACGGCGATCGGCACGGGGCCGATGCGCTCGCGCAGCGCGTCGAGTGCGACGCTCGCGTCTTCACACGCATTCTCAAGCGAGAAATCGAGATCGTCGCCGTCCGAATCACCGGTGCCGTAATAGTGCGGCCGCAGCACAGCGATGCCGAGCTTGGCTAGTGAGTCCGCGAGGAGAGCGAACAAGCGGTAGCTCAGCGCGCGCTCCTGCAGAAACGGTGGAAATACCAGAACACCCGCTCGAGGCCTTCTTGCCGCATGGAACACCGCGAACAGCCTGCCTCGCGACGCTGACAGGTGCATCGGGCGCGGGTCGAGATCCATGTGCGGATCGCCTGTCATCCGCGAGGACCGAACAGGTTACGGATACGTTGCCCGAGCGTTGGCGCCACGGCATTGTCGACCGGGGCCTCCTGCAACTCGGCCGCAAGCGAGCGCAGCGTACCGCTGGCGATCCGGAGGAGGTTCAAGCGCAGCCCGGTCTCCTTCTCGACGCGTGCCGCCATCCTAATTGCCAGCAATGAATGCCCTCCCAAGTCGAAGAAGTTGTCCCGCGCGCCGGGGTTCGGTACGCCGAGCAGGTCGGCCCAAATAGCGGCGAGCGCGACCTCGATGTTGCCCTGAGGGGGCTTGTAGTCCTTGCGCGCGAACGCATCGTCGTCGGTATCGGGCAAGGCGCCTCGATCGAGCTTGCCGTTGCGCGTGAGCGGCAGGGCATCGAGGCGCACGAAGGCATTCGGGATCATGTACTCGGGCAGGCTCCGGCGCAGCGTGTCGCGTAGCTCGCTGACAAGATCCGGATTTGCCATGGCAGCGACGTAGGCAACGAGCCTCTTCTCACCGGGCGTGTCCTCCCGGACGATCACCGCGACATCGCGTACGGCCGGGTGCGCCGCGATCGCGGCCTCGACCTCGCCAAGTTCGATACGGAAGCCGCGTACTTTTACCTGATGGTCCAGCCGACCGAGATATTCCAGATTCCCGTCGGGCCGAAACCTTACGAGATCACCGGTGCGGTAAATGCGCTCGCCGGTTTCCGCTAGGAAAGGATCCAGCATGAAACGCTCGGCCGTCAGCTCGGGGCGGTTCAGGTAACCGCGTGCCAATCCGGCGCCGCCGAGGAATAATTGTCCCGGAACGCCTATCGGCACCGGATTCATCGATGGATCGAGCACATAAGCGCGAGTGTTCGCGATCGGGCGTCCGATCGTCGCCGGCAACCCACGCTCGCGGAGCGCCCATGTGGAATACGTCGTGTCCTCCGAAGGACCGTACAGGTCGTAGACCTCCCTGACATGCCCCGTGCCGTAGATCTGGTCTACGAGACGCGCGGATAGCGGCTCGCCCGCAAGGCATACGGTCGTCGTCGAATCCGGTACTCCGTCAGCGCGCAGCAGTTCGACCATTGCCGAGGGTACGGTATTCAGCAGAGTTACTTCTTCGCGTGCTGGATGCTCGATCAGTTGCAGCGCGTTTTCGGCGAGGATCACACGCCCGCCGCGCGAGAGCGGGAAAAAGATCTCGAAGATCGAGAGATCGAAACAGACCGAGGTAGACGCCAGTACTCCGCGTAGCGCGGCATCGGAAAAAACCGTGCCCGCCCAGTGCACGAGTGTGGCTGCGCTGAAGTGCTCGATTGCCACACCTTTGGGCACGCCAGTCGAACCGGACGTGTAAATGATGTAAGCGAGATTGTTCGGCTGCGCGCCGTGCTCGGGATCGGTATCCGGATGGTCCGCGAGCTCCGCATTCCGGTCAAGTAAAAGCACCCGAGCTTCGCATGCCGGAAGAACGTCCTGCAGATCCGACGTCGTGATCACGACTTGTGCCTGCGAGTCCGTCAGCATGAACGCGATGCGGTCTGCGGGATAGTTTGGATCGAGAGGTACATAGGCACCGCCCGACTTCAGTACCGCCAGCAACGCGGCGATGAGATCGACGGAACGGCGCAGGCAAACGCCCACCAAGATCTCCGGCCCGACTCCGTAACCGCGCAACTGGTGTGCGAGACGGTTCGCGCGCGCGTTCAGCTCACTGTAGCTGCAGCGTTCGGTTGCCGTGACGATCGCTCCCGCGTGCGGTGACCGCGCCGCCTGTGTTTCAAACAGTCGATGCAGGCGCATGTCGCCGTCGATGCGGAGCTCCGTCGCGTTCCAGTCGATCAGGATCTGCTGCGTTTCGGCGCGCGTGAGCAACGGGAGCTGCGAGATTGGCGTGCGCGGATCGGCGACGATGCCGGTTAGCATCTCGCGATAGTGCGATAACCAGCGCGCAATAGTGGTGTTCTTGAACAGGTCGGCGTTGTAGTCGCATTCGAGCAGCAGACTCTCGCCGTCGTCGATCGCGTTGATGCCGAGTTCGAAGTTGTAGAACGCCTTCGGCGCGTCAACGCCCGCGACTGACACCTCGCCGAAATCGAACGGACTGCCCAGCTTGTCGATGTTGAACAAGACCGAAACCAAAGGGGTACGGCCCGGATCGCGCGGCAGCCTGAGTTTTCGCACCAGCGTGCCGAAAGTCAGCCGCGGGTGCGCCTGCGCATCGAAAAACGTCTTGCGAGTTGCGTGCAGATGTTGCTTGAAGGAATCTTCCAGGTCGACACGGCACGGCAACGGAATCGTGTTGACGCCATGCGCCACCAGATGGCCGTTGTCCTCAAGGGCCTGGCTCGCCATCGGTACGCCGATGACGAGTTCCTCGGTGGAACTCAAGCGTGCCATCAGGACTTCGAATGCCGCGAGCAGGGCAACGAACAGCGTCGCTCTGTGCTCAGCGGCGACCGCGCGCAGCGCGCTGTACAACGTCGAGTCGATCGCCAGTATCTGCCGGCCAGCCGTGTAGGTCTTGTACACGGGACGCGGATGGTCGAGCGGCAGCTCGAACGACGGAACACCGGCAGCGTACTTCGCAGCCCAGAACTCCGTGGCGGCTTTCATCTCGGCCAAGACCGGCGGGCTGTGCTGGTCGGCAACGAAGTCGCGATAGGACGCCGCGGGCGGCAATGCCGCCGGCATGCCGAACCGGTCGGCCGCGTAGCTCCTGGCAAGGTCGCTAAAAACGACGGCCGAGGACCAGCCATCGACGATGAGATGGTGAGCGGTGAATACCAAACGGTAGCGATCCGCCGTTTCACGTAGCAGTTGCGCTCGCCACAGCGGCGCGACATCCAGCACGAAAGGCGTATGGGTTTCGTGATCGATGAGGCGTGCAATCGCGGCATCGCGCTGTTTCTGGTCCTGCGTGCTCAAGTCGATCAGTGGCAAATCGATTGCGACTTCGGGCAGGATTTCCTGGCGCTCGTTTGCGCTGTCGATGCGCAGGCGCAGCGCCTCGTGGCGTCGAACCACGTCACGCAACGCGTTGCGCAGGGATTCCGGCGACAGCGGGCCACAGAGCTGCAACACATAGCACTGGTTGTATGCGCAATTCGCCTCGTCGCCCATCAAGGCCACGGCGGCCATTTCGCGCTGCGGTTCGGTCAGATCGAACGGCTCGCTCGCAACCGCGAACGGATCGAACTCGACCGGCACGCCGCGCGACGATGTCACGGGAGCGTCAGACATTGGCGTCGACCACCTCGTCGACTTGCAGGTACTTTCCGGGCCGCTCGGGATCCGGCACGAACCACGCCTCGCGGCCCGACGCGTCACGGCCCTTGCGCGGAGTCACGGCCGATTTCGGGAGGAAGCCGGCCGCCTGCATTTCACCGAGCGTCGCGTGGAACGCGTCGACGACGCGATCCAGATCCGCATCGCTATGCGCGAGCGTGAGGAAGCACGGGCGACCTTCCCAGATATGTACCCCTTTCTCGCGCATCGCGGCGAAGAATATCGAAGCAAGCGGCAAGTCGTGCGGAAAGATGATGCAGAACCAGGACGAGAAATGATTGACCTGCACCGGCGCTCCGCATTCGGCGATGCACTGGTGCAGGCGCCCGACGAACGCCGTCGTGCGCAGGTTCAGGCCGCGCTGCAGTTCCGGCCCCTGGTCCTTGAGATGCTGCAACACGGCGCGCGCGGCGGCCAGTGCCAACGGATGGCGCACGAACGTGCCGGCGAAGAACGTGACCCCGGCTTCAGGACCGGAATCATCGCCGAACTGCCAACCACCACCGTCCAGCGCATCGAGGTATTTGGCGCTGCCGGCGACCATGCCGATCGGCAGGCCACCGCCGATCACCTTGCCGTAGGTCGCGATGTCCGCGCGCACGCCGAACAGCGCCTGCGCGCCGCCCGGATGCACGCGAAATCCGGTCACGACTTCGTCGAAGATCAGCGCGGTGTCGCTGTCCGCCGTGACTTTGCGCAGATCCTTGAGGAACTCGCGTGGCTGCAATTCCGGTCTCCGACTCTGCACCGGCTCCACCAGCACCGCGGCTAGCTGACCGGCGAGCGACCTGATCGTCGCCAGGCTTTCGGGCGCGCCGTAGTCTAGTACCACCACGTTGTCGATCATCGCTGCGGGGATACCCGGTGCGATCGGCATTGCGCGGCCGTCGCCGCCCACGGCCGGACGCACCAGCACTTCGTCGAAGATACCGTGATAGGCGCCGGTGAACATGACGATCTTGTCGCGACCCGACACCGTGCGCGCAACGCGGATCGCGGCCATCACCGCTTCCGAACCGGTGCTGCAGAACGCGGCGCGCTCCATGCCGACCATGTCGCACAGAAGCCTCGAGACCTCGCCGGCAAGCGAGGTCTGCGGACCGATTTCGTAGCCGACCTCGAGTTGCGTTTGCACGGCCTCGTGAATGAATGGCGGATTGTGGCCGAACAGGATCATGCCGAAGCCGTTGGTGATATCGACATAGTCGTTGCCGTCGATATCCCACAAATGCGAACCCGATGAGCGCACCGACACGATCGGATACACCAATTCTTTCCAGACCTGGCGAAAACCTGCGGCTGTGCGCGGATCGGCAAGATGCGCACGATTCGCATCGGTCGCACTCTTCGACCGCGCAGTCTTGCGATTGTAGCGCTCGATGAACGCGGCAAGATTGCGCTGCTGC
>JBAVZT010000451.1:0-3806 GCA_049588955.1 Rhodanobacteraceae bacterium
CTGTAACTCGCGCCGCGGCCGCACGACGGCGTTGCCGGCGCCCAGCCCAGATCGATCCGGCAGATCGGTGTACCGGGCGAACTCGCAGTCGCGATGCCGTCGAACTGCGGTGGCGCGGTGCATTCGCCCGTTGTGCTCGCTTCGACGCAGGTGCTGGCAGGGGCCGAACATTGCCCGGATGCGGCCACGGCGCGCACGCGGTAGCCGTAGGTAACCTGACCCGATGCCGTGGTGTCGCTGAACCCGGTCGCAGTCAAACCATCGGCGATGGTTTCGCTGTGGTTGGCTGCGCAGCCGCCGAGCGTGCGCTCGATGGCGTAACTCGCATCCGGCGTCGCGCTCGCATTCCAGATCAGATCGATGCGGTTGTCTCCGGCGGCCTGTGCCGTGAGACCGTCGACGGCCGCCGGCGCGACGCACAGGTCCGGTTGCAGCAGGAACAGGCCGTTGCTGATGTCGCTGACCGCGACGATGCCGCTCGCGAAGTACGGATAGCTGCTCCAGGCGCCGTCGAAGTTCGCGTCGTCGCCGGCCGGAAACGTATCGAAGTAGGCCGCCTCGCTGAGGCTGCCATTGTCGATGTTGGCCAGGCTCAGGATGCGCAAGCCGCTCTTGTAGTTCGATTCGAAGGCATAGCCGTCGCGGATGTAGAGGTTGTGGTCGATCGCCGCGACCGGCCCGGTATAGGTAAACGCGACCTCCGGTGCAGTCAGATCCTGCACGTCCCAGACATAGGTGCGCGTGTTGTGGCCGTCGTGCTGCTCGTCGAGTTCGTCGTCCAGCAGAAAATGCCGGCGGTCGGCCGTCAGCCAACCCTGATGGGTGTAACCGACGCCGACGTAGCTGGTGCGCGAGAGCATGACCGGATTGGCCTTGTCCTGGACGTCGACGATCGTCAGCGTGTCTTCGTTCGAGGCGAAGCAGATCTCGTCGCCGCTGTAGCGCGTGTCCGGGCCGTCGTAGACGATGCATTCGGCATCGTGGGTGTAACCATCCGCACTGAAACACCCCGCAAACACCGGATTCAGCGGGTCGTGGATATCGATCATGTGCAACCCGGCGCTGCATGTCTGCGTTCCCGATCGCGAGCCGACCGCGAACGCGTAGCCGGATTGCTCGTCGATCACGATATTGTGGGCCTGGCCGAATTGGCCGTACCAGGCATCTTCCGTAAACGTGACCGGCGGCGCCGTCACATCGCGCAGATGATCCAGGTCGAAAATCTGCATGCCATGGCCCGACGCCTCGGACACGATGAGCGCATAGTGGCCGTAGGTCTTGATGTCACGCCAGATCGAATTCACGGTGTGCGTCGGCAGGTTGCCGAGCCGCAGCGGATTCTCCGGATCGCTGATGTCGACGAAGGCGGTGCCGTTTTCCAGGCCGACCAGCGCATATTCCTTGCCGCTTTCGGGATCGGTCCAGCCCCACATGTCGTTGCCGTCGCCGCCGTTGGCGCCGAGTTCGGCCAGCGAGAGATGTCCGGCCAGATCGATGTGGTTGCACGGATAGCCTTCGGCCATGCCGTCGATGCAGTCGGCCGCATGCCGCGGCGACGCCAGAGCCGCTCCGGCGAACCACAGCAACAAGATCGCAACCGCACAGTGTGCCCGCATGAGAGATCTCCCCGATCGATCCGAATGGTGGGACGTTAGCACAGCAGGGCGCCAAGTTCCCGGCGACCACATCGGCGCTCGAAGCTGCATCATGCGTGGTGGCAGGGTGGAGTCGACCGCGCCGAAAACCAATGCATCCGGCGTAATCGCGATGGCAATCGCTTCGCTCCACCCATGCTGCGGATACGTCAAACGCAAGGACTCAGCGCAGGTCGGCGGCGATGACCTGCGCCGCGTTGTGTCCCGGCGCGCCGGTGACCCCGCCGCCCGGATGGGTGCCGGCGCCGCACAGGTACAGGCCCGGCAGTGCGCCGCGATAGTTGGCCTGGCCGAGCATCGGCCGCGCACTGAACAACTGGTTCAAGCTCAAGGCGCCGTGGAAAATGTCGCCGCCGATCAGGCCAAAATCGCGCTCCAGATCGAGCGGGCTCTTGATCTGGCGTCCGAGCACCGACGCCTTGAATCCCGGCGCGTGGCGATCGACGGTTGCGATCATCAGGTCGGCGACCTCGTCGCGGTGATCGTCCCAGGATTTTCCGTCCGCAAGGACCGGCGCGACGTGCTGGCAGAACAGGCTGGCAACATGTCGGCCTTCCGGTGCGAGCGAGTCGTCCAGCGTCGACGGAATCAGCATCTCGACGATTGGTTCGCGCGACCAGCCGAACGCGCGCGCATCGGCGTAGGCGCGATCCATGTAGTCCAGGCTCGGCGCAATGATGATGCCTGCGGTGAGGTGATCGCCCCCGCTCTCATCGGCATGTGCGGGCAGCGCAGTGAATCGCGGCAATTCCGACAGCGCGACGTTCATGCGGAATGTACCCGATCCGCAGCGCCAGTTCGCCATGCGCTCGCGCGTCGGCTCGGGCACGAGCGCGGGCGCCAGCAGGCGCTCATACAGCAGCTTCGGATTCACGTTGGCCACGATCGCGCGCGCATGCAGCACATCGGTACCGTCGGTGACGACGCCGACCGCGCGGCCCGGTTTTCCTTCGGCACTTTTCACGATCACTTCGCGCACGCCACAGCCGGTGTGGATCTCGACGCCGGCGGCGATTGCCGCTTTGGCCATCGCCTGCGTGATCGCGCCCATGCCGCCGATCGCGTGACCCCAGGCGCCCTTGACGCCGTTGACCTCGCCGAACACGTGATGCAGCAATACATAGGCGCTGCCCGGCGTGTACGGGCTCGCATAGTTGCCGACGACGCCGTCGAAGCCGAACACGGCCTTGATCGGCTCGCTCTCGAAAAAGCGGTCGAGGTATTCGGCGGCCGAGATCGAGAACAGATCAAGCAGGTCCTGGCGCAGCGTGGCATCGAGCGCGCTCAGACGCCTGCCGATGCGGCCGGCGCGCAGGATTTCCGGCAGCGCCTTGAGCCAGCCGCCTTCGGTCACGTTCGGTGGCGGCTGCAACGCGAGCGCGCGCAGCACATCGGCGATGGCTTCGAGACGACGCTCGTATTCGGCGAGCCGTTCGGCGTCGCGAGCGGAAAACTTCGCGACTTCCTCGCGCGTACGCCCGCCGCCGACCGCAAGGTATCGACCATCCGGCAACGGCAGGAAGTTGTTGAGCCGGCGCGGCACGATGCGCAGTCCATGCGACGCGAGATCGAGATCGTGGATCACTTTCGGCTGCAGCAGGGAAACCGTGTACGCGGCGACCGAATTGCGGAAGCCCGGATGGAATTCCTCGGTGACGGCCGCGCCGCCGACGACATCGCGACGCTCGAGCACCACCACCTTGAACCCCGCCCTGGCCAGATAGGTAGCGCAGACAAGGCCGTTATGGCCCGCGCCGATCAGGATTGCGTCGAAGTCGCGCGCGGTCATGCGGCCATTATGCGCTGCCCGTTTCCATCGCGATCCGGTAGCCCAATCTGACCGGCACCGGCCATGGCGCACGAGGACACTGCGTCGTCGTCAAGCATCTGCATAGTGCGCCGCTGACGTCGCGTCGCGGCCGCGGGCGGTTGCGCCGAGATTCGCGAGCCAGGTCACGAGCGCCGCCACGATGACGTTCGCCAGCAACGCGATCAACCCGATATAGACCTTGCCGAGGCCGGGCAGCGGGTAGACCGGCTTGACGCCTTCGGTCCAGCTCAGTGCGGTGCCCAGTGCCATGCCGAGTGCCCAGCCGGCGAGCAGGCCGCCGGCTCGGAACCAGCGCGTATACAGGCCGAACACGATCGCCG
>JBAVZT010000452.1:0-1790 GCA_049588955.1 Rhodanobacteraceae bacterium
GTGCCGCGCGGCAATCAGGGTGAGAACGGCACGTCAATCAGGATGAGAAAGCGCCGCTGGGTTTGTGACGCAGGGAGGGCGTAGCCCGACCGAAGTCGCGAATCCAGCGGCGGCGCGAACCCGGAGAGGGGCGCGCATCCGGCGATCGCAGCCGGCTGGATATGGAGCGGTTCTTCATACCGATGAGGAACCGCACTTGCCCGGCCGCCACATCACCGATTGCCAGATGAGGCTGTATATGAGTTTCCGTCAGACCGAGACGCCGGCCGTTTCCGCCGCCAAGGCCGGGTTCGCGACCTCCAGCGGCTATCGCTTCGAGCACGACTCTCGAATGCCCTCGCAAAAGAAAGCCCCGCGCGGCCGGCGGCGGCCCGATCCGCTGGGCGAGGTATGGGACAGCGAGGTGGTGCCGCTGCTGAAGAGCATCCCCGGTTTGCGGCCGGTCGCCATTTTCGACGAGATCCGGCGGCGCCACCCCGAGATCGGCGCCGGCATCCGCCGCACGTTGGAGCGGCGCATCCGTACCTGGCGGGCTCTGCATGGCACCGAGCAGGATGTCATCTTCCGGCAGGAGCACCCACCGGGTCGACTTGGGCTGTCCGATTTTACCGACTTGCGCGATCGCGGCGTCAGCGTCGCCGGGGTGCCGCTTGATCACCGGCTCTATCACTTCCGTCTGGCCTTCTCGGGCTGGGAGCACGCTCGTGTCGTGCTCGGCGGCGAAAGCTTCGTGGCGCTGGCCGAGGGCCTGCAGAATGCGCTGTGGGCGCTCGGCCGCGCCCCGTTGCAGCACCGCAGCGACAGCCTGTCGGCCGCCTTTCGCAATCTTGACGAGGACTCAAGGCAGGATCAGACCCGCCGCTACGAGGCGCTGTGCGCGCATTACGGCATGGAGCCGACCCGCAACAATCGCGGCATCGCACACGAGAACGGATCGATCGAAAGCCCGCACGGCCATCTCAAGCAGGCGATTGAGGACGCGCTGTTGCTGCGTGGCTCGCGCGACTTCGACAGCTTGGATGCCTACCGCTGCTTCATCGACGAGATCGTCGGCCGCCGCAACGCCCGACTGAAGAAGCGGCTGGAACTCGAGCGCCCGGCACTGCAGTCGCTGCCGGAGCGCCGCACGACCGATTACGAGGAGACGATCGTCATCGTCACCTCGACGAGCGGCTTCACGCTCAAGAAGGTGTTCTATTCGGTGCCGTCGCGACTGATCGGCCATCGCCTACGGGTGCGCCTGTACGACGACCGGCTCGACTGCCTTCTCGGCAGCACCCCGCTGATGACGCTGCGCCGTGGCCGGGCGCATCCCAGCGGCAAGCGCGGTCATGTCGTCGATTATCGGCATGTCATTCACGCCTTGCGGCGCAAGCCGATGGCTTTGCTCAACCTGGTTTATCGCGAGCAGCTCTTTCCACGCCGCGCCTACCAGCGCGCGTTCGAGGCGCTGTTGGCGGCCGACGGCGAGAAGCGGGCGTGCCGCACCATCGTCGGATTGCTGGCGCTGGCGCACGACCGCGCCTGCGAGGCCGAACTCGCCGGCATCATCGACGCCGAACTCGACGCCGGCAGACTGCCTGATCTGGACATCCTCGGCCGGCACTTCGGGCCCGATCCCGCCGCCATTCCAGACATCACCGTCAAACTAACGCCGCTGCATCTCTATGACGAACTCGGCATCGTCCGGGCGGGCGGTGCCGTATGAAGGCCGCCGACCCGATCGACACCGCCCGCGTCGAGCTGCTGCTCGCCGAGCTGCGCCTACCGGCCGTCAAACACGTCTGGGC
>JBAVZT010000453.1:0-1770 GCA_049588955.1 Rhodanobacteraceae bacterium
GGTCGGAAACGCCGCGGCCGTTGCTACTCAACGTCTATTCCGCGGCCGACGCCATGCCTTACACCTACAACCCGCTGCAATCGAAGTTTTACGGCGCCATCGTGCGCGGCGAACCGGCGCGCTGGGCCTATCACGATCCGCGTCCGTGCCTGTTGCCGCCCGATTGGTCGGGCGGTTACACGTCGATTTTTGCCGTGCAGCAGGAAGAAAACTGGAAGAAAGACCGGCCCAAAGCCACTGCGGCCATGTGACGGTCAGAGGAGAGCGCCATGATCACCGAACGTCAAATAGCGTTCCGCCAGGAATATCGCTCGCGCATAATCGGCTGGTACGACGGCTACGTGCACGTCGTCATCATCTATGCCATGGGCGCTGCGGCGTTTTATGTTTACGTGGAGCATATCAGTAATGTGACCTGGCTCGAGTGGCTGACCGTGCCGCTGACCTTCCTTTTCACGAATTTCTTCGAATGGGCGGTGCATCGATTCGTCATGCACCGGCCGGTAAACATCAAAGGTCTGCGTGCGATTTACGAACGCCATACGCTCAACCACCACCAGTTCTTCACCGACGAGGAAATGCGCTTCCGCGACGACAAAGATTGGCGCGTGACGGTGTTTCCGCCTTATGCGCTGGTCGTGTTCATCCTGATGTCGATTCCGGCCGCCGTGGTGCTCGGACTGCTGCTGACGCCGAATGTCGGCTGGCTGTTCATGTGCGTCACCACCGGCATGTATCTCATCTACGAATTCATGCATTTCTGCTGCCACGTCGACGAGAACTGGTTCGTGCGCAATTTCCCCTTCGTCAATACGCTGCGCCGTCACCACACCGCGCAT
The DNA here is from genome assembly GCA_049588955.1 of Rhodanobacteraceae bacterium. Taxonomy (GTDB): domain Bacteria; phylum Pseudomonadota; class Gammaproteobacteria; order Xanthomonadales; family Rhodanobacteraceae; genus Dokdonella_A. The sequence goes on from JBAVZT010000453.1 coordinate 840, forward strand.
CACAATGCGCGGCTGATGATGGAGGTTAATATGAACCTGACCTTCCCGATCGCCGACTGGCTGTTCGGCACGTCCGATCTGGACCGCGGGCTGCTCGGGCATCTGTTCAATGGGTATGATATGGGTCATCTGAAAAAGCACCTGCGCGGCCGGCCGAAGACGCCGGATGAAGCCGCCGCAGTGCCGATGGGAAATTACTGAGCCGGTTCGCGCGCGTCGGCCAAGCCGATGCGCGCGTTTAGAGTGCAAGCATCGGGACTATGGGATGCCGAACGACGTTAAAGCCTATTTATCAGTGATGGTGGCGATCGTCGCGATCGTACTGGCCTATTGGGGTCACTCCCCGATCCGCCACGAATTCGGGACATTCGTTCTGGTCACCGCCGCGTTCATGATTGTCGCCATGTGGATCTTCCCCGAAGCAGTCGCGAAGGAGCCCTCGCCAAAATAATATTCAGGAGGATCAACCATTACCGGTCTTTCGCCGCAAGAGCGGCGTTGGCAAGATAATATTGTCGCGAACCAAAGATAGCATTTCAAACCCCGCACCGCGCAAAGGTTCGCCGTAGGCAGCAAAGCTGCGATCGCACCGGATAACGGCACCGAAGTTATGAATTATTTCACTCCTGTTCACATTAGCGGTCTACGCGTTTCGCTCGCGCCTCTTTCAATGCAATACCTCGACGATCTTACCGTCGCCGGCAACGACGCAACACTCTGGCGTTGGCTCCCGACTGCGCATTATCGCCCCGGCTCGATGTCGGCTTTCATCAAATCCGGTATGCACGCCCAGGCAAAACGACTAGCGCTGTGCTTTGCGATTATGGATGCCGCGACAGGCAAAGCGGTTGGATCGACTCGTTACCACCACATCGACGTCGAACATCGCCGCCTCGAAATCGGCGTGACCTGGATTGGCACCACTTACCAG
>JBAVZT010000454.1:0-2564 GCA_049588955.1 Rhodanobacteraceae bacterium
GCCGAAGCCGGAGCGGCATTCAGACTCGCACCACTCGCAGGCAAGGCGCCCGCGGCGCCGTGGTCGACCGGCAAATCCGCTGTCGGCCGGCTTGCCATCAAGGCAACGACCGCGACGCTCGCAGCGATCGCACCCCCGGAGGCCCAGCGCAGCCAAGTCGAGCGCGCGCGCAGGGGAGTTTCATCCACCAGCGCCCGCGTGATGCGATCCGCAAAGGTCCGCTCGGCCAGGCTGGTCTGCTGAAAACGCAGCAACTGGCGAACCGTGTGGTAACGCGACCAGCAGGACACCAGCGAGACATCGTGGCCAACGCGCCTGATCAAGAAGCGTGTTTCGTCACGAGCAAGCTCGCCATCCATCAATGCAGACAACTGTTCGCGAATTTCCTGCTTCATGGTGACTCTACCCTTCCTCAGACAACAACGGACGCAATTGAATGTCGATGGCCTCGCGGGCGCGGAAAATACGCGACCGCACCGTACCGATCGGGCAGCTCATGGCTGCGGCGATCTCCTCGTAGCTGAGACCGTCCACCTCGCGCAGCGTGATGGCGGTACGCAGCTCTTCCGGCAACTGTTCGACCGTGGCGAACACGGTTCGTTCAATTTCCTGGCGCAAAAGTTCATGTTCGGGTGTGGCGGTTTCGCGCAACCGGGCGGCACTGCCGAATTGCTCGGCATCCTCGACCGCCACGTCCTCGGTAGGCGGGCGCCGACCCTGGGAAACCAGATAGTTCTTCGCGGTATTGATCGCGATCTTGTACACCCAGGTGTAAAACGCGCTGTCACCCCGGAATGCCGCAATCGCCCGATAGGCGCGAATGAACGCCTCCTGGGCCACATCCTGGCACTCGCTCCAGTCGGAAATGTAACGCGAGATGACGCTGACGATCTTGTGCTGGTACTTGCGCACCAGCAGGTCGAATGCCACCTTGTCCCCGTTCTGGACACGCTCGACGAGCGCACGATCCAAGTCGCTTTCGCCCATCCGGGCCATTCTCCCTTATTGTCGACCCGACCAGGCACGCAACCTGGACCCGCATCGGACCAATATAGTTCAGCGGGTGCCGGATTTCCCGTCCGTAAAGCTGGCGGCCTCGCACGGTCGCGTTTGGCCGGCCAAGACGATCCTGCGAAACCCGGCTGTCGGCCTGCAACGTGGGGGCGGCGGCGGGCAGCTCAAGCCGGGACCAGCACCAACTCACTGTTCTCACGCAGACGCGCACGTTGAATCAGAAGATTCTCGAAATCCGCCGCGCCGACGGGCCGGCAGAAAAGGTAGCCCTGCAGCACATCGCAATCCTGAGCGCGCAGGAAGTCGAGGTGTTCCTCGGTTTCCACCCCTTCGGCCACAACCGCCCGATTGAGGTTGTGCGCCATCGAAATGGTGGCGCGAACGATGGCTTCGTCGTCGGGGTCGACGCCGATGTTGCGTACGAAGGACTGGTCGATCTTGATGCGGTCGACCGGAAATCGCTTGAGGTAGTCGAGCGAGGATTGGCCGGTACCGAAATCGTCGATCGAAATCGAACAGCCGAGGGCGCGTAATGCATGCAGCGTCTCAAGCAGGTTCGGAATCGATTTCATGCTGACACTTTCGGTCATTTCCAGATCGAGCAGACCCGGGGCGAGCCCTGTCTTGGCCAGAACATCGCTCACCACGTCCGCAAAACCCGGCATGCGCAGCTGCAAGGGCGACAGGTTGACACCCAGACGAAGCGGCAATCCGAAGCGCTGGTGCCAGCGCCGCGCATCCGCGCAGGCCGCGCGCAACACCCACTCCCCCAACGGCGCAATCAGGCCGCTCGCTTCCGCCATCGGGATGAAGAACCCCGGGCTGATCATGCCCAGATCCGGATGTTCCCAGCGCAACAGCGCTTCCATGCCCACGATGTCCTCGGTGCCGGTGTCCACCTGTGGCTGGTAGTAAACGCGCAACTCGCCGTTTTTTTCCGCCTGGAGCAGTTTGGTCTCCAGCGCGAGGCGCTGCTGCTCGGCCTCCTGCGGCTCGGCGACGTAGACCTGAAAATTGTTCCGACCCATGCGCTTCGCCGCGTACATCGCGATGTCGGCCTGTTTGAGCAGGTGCTCGGCGCTGGTCGCATCCTGCGGGTGGAAACTGATGCCGAGCGACACCGTCACATGCAGTTGTACGTCACCGCTCAATCCGAGCGGCGCCTTCATCATGCGCACGATCTTGTCGGCAAGGCGCAGCACGTCTTCACGTTGCGCAACGTGACGCAGAATCATGACGAACTCGTCGCCGGCGTAACGCGCAAGGATGTCGGAGGTACGCAAGCCGATGCGCAAGCGTTTGGCCATCGCCATCAGGACCTGATCGCCGATCGCATGACCCAGTGAATCGTTGATGTTCTTGAACCGGTCGATGTCGATGAACAACACCGCGAACATCTCGCCGCTGCGATGCGCTTCCTGCAGGATCGAGGCGAGGTGTTCGTTGAACAGCAAGCGATTGGGCAGCCCGGTCAGAGCATCCTTGAAGCCGCGCACACGCCCCTGCTCACGCGCGTTGCGCAATTCGATCTCCACGGCAACGCGCAACGC
>JBAVZT010000455.1:0-2775 GCA_049588955.1 Rhodanobacteraceae bacterium
GGCAAAGGCCGCGGCAGCCGTCGCCGATGCCGCACTCAGCGAGCCGCGCCAGGCTGCGAATGCCGCTGCGCAGCGGCTGGCTCTGCTGCTCGGGCGCGCCGAACCCGATTCCGCATGGTTGCACCCAGGTGCACTGCCGCAACTCGGAAGCGTGGCACTGAGCACAGTGCCGGCCGACTTGCTGCGTACACGACCGGAAATCGCCCAGGCGCAGGCCGACGTGCTGCGCAGCGCCGGCGAGCTGGGCTTGGCGCGTTCCGACCTGTATCCGCACATTGCCCTGGGAGGATCCATCGAATGGTCAACCAAGACGCTTGCGCATCGCGCCGCGCCGGCCAACAGGATCGCATCGATCGGGCCCATCATCGATGTTCCATTGTTCGACTGGGGTTTGCGTCAGGCGCACGCGCACGCCGAAGGTCACTTGCTCAAGGCCAGCGTCCTTGCGTACCGCAAGGCAGTCATGACCGGTGTCGCCGAGGTGGAGACGGCCCTGGGCAACCTGGCCGCACAGCGCCAACGGGAAACCGCCGCGGCACAGGCCTGGGAATCCCTGAAACGCGCCGCTCGCGATCAAACCACACGCCAGCACCTTGGCCTTGCCGACGGCATGACGGTGGTTGACGCTGACGTCGCCAGGGATCAGGCGGATATCGCCATGCTCGATGCGCGCGCGGCGCGCGACCTCGCCTATGTTGCCCTTTGCAAGGCACTCGGGGGAGCGCCCGCTCCGGACCATCAGATCGCTGCGAACACAGGTCCGGAGGGCGACGACTGATGGTCGCACTGGCGCGCAAGACACTCATCTATGAATGGCGACGCTTTCTGCCGGCGATTCTGTCGGTCGGTTTCGCCGGACTGCTGCAACTGCTGCAGGCAGCGTTGGTGTTGGGGATTTTCGGCAGCGCCAGCATGTATGTCACCGGCTCCGATGCCGACTTGTGGGTCGGCTATCCCGGTACGCAAAGCGTCAGCGAGGGACGCGCCGTTGATCCGGATCTGGTTTCCCTGCTGTGGATGGATCCGGCCGTAACTGCAGTCGAGCCATTTCACTGGGTCGACGGCGACTGGCACGGCCTCGGCGGCAGCAGCGGCGGCGTGACCGTGTACGTATGTGGAATCGATCCCGACGCGCATGGGCTGATGTTCGCTCACGCACTTTCACCACGGCTACGCGAACGCCTGCGCGACCCCGACGCGGTGATCGTCGATCGCGCGGATCTGGACAAGCTGAGAACCCGGGTCGGCAGCCGCGCCAGCATCAATGGCCATCCCGTGCTGGTAGTCGGGGCCGCCAATGGTCTGCGCGCACTCGGCGGCGTGAATGTGTTGACGTCACTCGACAGTGCCCGGCGCCTGGTCGATGATCCGGGCGAAGCGGCGCAACCGACCTACCTGGTGGCGCGACTTCGAACCGGCGCGGATGCCGCGGCGGTGGCGAACCGGTTGCGCAACAAACCCGGCTTCGGTCCCTACCAGGTATGGACGGCGACGGCGTTTGCGCGCCGCTCGGTATTGTACTGGCTGTTCGATACCGGCGCCGGCGCAGGAGTGCTGTTCATGGCCGCCATCGTGTTTCTGGTCGGCGCGGTCATCACCAGTCAGACGCTGGTCGCAGCGGTCGTGGGTTCCGTGCGTGAATATGCCACGCTCATCGCTCTTGGTGTGGGTGTGCGCGCCCTGCGCTGGGTAGTGCTGGAGCAGGCATTCTGGGTTGGCGCGATTGGTCTGTTTGGCGCAGCGGTCCTGGGTGCGCTGCTATTGGCGCTGGCTCGCAGAGAAAATGTCCCGGTGGTGCTGGACATGCCGATTTCACTGATTTGCGCAGTTCTAGTGATGGCCCTGGCCGCGGTATCCGGGCTCGCCGCGATGCGCAGCCTCCGACGCGCCGACCCTGCAGCATTGCTGAGATAACCGATGCCCGACGCGATCCCGATGCAACATGCAGGCAGCAGTCTGGTGGCCGAAGACATCTGCAAGGCATTTACCTCCGGGCACATCGTCAGCAGCGTGCTGGACGGCTTGAACCTGCGCGTCGAGGCCGGCGAGCTGACCCTGATTTCCGGTCCGTCCGGCTGCGGCAAGAGTACCCTGTTGTCGGTACTCAGTGGCTTGCAACCGGTGGATCGCGGTCGGGTGACTGCGCTGGGCCAGCAACTGGACCGCCTCGATGCCAATGCAATCGAACGCTTTCGCCTGTTGCACACCGGTTTCGTGTTTCAGGGTTTCAATCTGTTTCCGGCCCTGACCGCGCACGAACAGGTCGAATTGCCACTCAATTACCTGGGTCTGCCGGCAGCGCAGGCACGAGAACGTGCCAGCGCGGCTCTCGGCGAAGTCGGCATGGACGAACGCATGGATCTGCGTCCGATCGAACTGTCCGGCGGCGAGAAACAGCGCGTCGCGATCGCGCGCGCGCTGGCCAAGCAACCGGCCCTGCTGTTTGTCGACGAGCCGACCAGCGCGCTGGATGCGGCCAACGGTCAGATGGTCATCGACATGCTGCACCGCATCGCGCACCGGCACGGCACCACGGTATTGTGTGTCAGCCACGATCCGCGCCTGGTGGTGCATGCCGATCGCGTACTGGCCATGGAGGACGGTCGCATACTCAGCGATGAGCGCGTGGCGGCCGTATCAAGTCCGTCGAAAACCGCGGGAGTCGCGCATTGATGAATTTGCAGGTATCGACGATCGCGCTGCTGGCCACTTGCGCGGCACTGCTCGCTTGCTCGCGGCAACCGGAACCCATACAACCCGCCGTCGCCGGCAACG
>JBAVZT010000456.1:0-1631 GCA_049588955.1 Rhodanobacteraceae bacterium
AGGGAAACCAGGGCGACCCACGTCCGCGCATGCGGGAGAAGGGAAACCAGGCCCCACCTCCGCGCATGCAGGAACGGATGGTTCTTGAACCCCTCGCCCGCACGCGGGAACGGTTTTGAGCCCCTCGCCCCGCTTGCGGGGAGAGGGGCAGGGGTGAAGGGCCGGTGTGCGACAGCCTTGCGAATATGTGCAGAGCCTGCCCCTCATCCGCTCTTCGGGCACCTTCTCCCCGCGGGCGGAGAGAAGGGAAACCGGGCGATCCACCTCCGCGCGCGGGAAGAAGGGCTCACCTGATCGTTCATGACGGCATCGATGTCCTTACCTCTCTGCTCTCTGCGCGAGGAGAAGGGAAGCGATTGAACCCCCGCCCTGCACAGGTGCGGGAAAAGATATCGAACTCCCGAAGGCCGACAGTCGGAGCATCGCGATTGCCGCCTGCGGCAGGCCTTACAATGCCGCAATGGCCGCCCATCTTTCCGCGTTCCTGCGCCAGCTCGCGAGTGCCGAACTACAGCCGGTGTATCTGATAGCGGGGGCAGAGCATCTGCTGGTCCTGGAAACGGCCGATGCCGTGCGCCAGCGCGCGCGCGCGATGGGTTACACCGAACGCGACGTGCTCGACGCAGAAGCCGGCTTCGACTGGAACCGGCTGGGCGATGCGGGTCGCACCTTGTCCTTGTTCGCCAGCCGCAAGCTGATCGATCTGCGCCTGCCGAGCGGCAAGCCCGGACGCGAAGGTAGTGCGGCGATCTCGGCCTGGTGCGAGGCGCCGGCGCCGGACACCGTACTGCTGATCACGGCCAACGACTGGAGCAAGTCGCACGAGGGCGCGTGGGTCAAGGCAATCGACCGTTGCGGGGTGTTCCTGCCGATCTGGCCGCTCCGGCGCGACGAGTTGCCGAAATGGATCGCAGCGCGCATGGCCGCGCGCGACCTTCGGCCGAGTCCCGACGCGCTTGCGTTGCTCGCGGAGCGCACCGAGGGCAATCTGCTCGCCGCAGCGCAGGAAATCGACAAGCTGGCGTTGCTTGTGCCGGGTGGCGTGGTCGATGCGGCAACGCTCGAATCGAACGTTGCCGACGATGCCCGCTTTGACGTGTTCCGATTGACCGATGCGGCAATAGCCGGCGACACTTTGCGCGCCCTGCGTATTGTTGGCGGACTGCGCGCCGAGGGTGCGGAACTGATTCCCTTGCTCGGCTGGGTATTGAATCAGCTCAAATTGCTGCTGCGTCTGTCCGACGCCGGTTCCGCACTCAACACGGTGTTCAAGACCGAACGCGTGTGGCCGCAACGTCAGACCATCTTCCGTCGTGCATTGAAACATGGCGCGAGCGCGCACTGGGAACGCTGCCTTGCGCAGGCCGGCTACATCGACCGTATCGTCAAGGGTCGCGCAAATGGCGATGCGTGGCGTGAGCTCGAACGGCTGGTCGCGGCCGTTGCCGAGCCGCGTCTGGCGGCGGACCTGATTGCGCCATGAATGCGCAACGTGCTGCGCCACCACTCGCGATACTCGGCGGCACATTCGATCCGGTGCACAACGGACACTTGCGCGCCGCGCTCGAAGCCGGTGAAGCGCTTGGCGCCGAGGTGCGCCTGATCCCGTGCGGAATGCCGCCGCACCGATC
>JBAVZT010000457.1:0-6210 GCA_049588955.1 Rhodanobacteraceae bacterium
ACGCTGAGCAGCGTGATGCTCTGCGAAACGACAAGGCCGCCGATCAGCGCGATACCGAGCGGTCGGCGCAATTCGGCCCCCTCGCCGATGCCGATCGCGAGCGGCAATGCGGCAAGTATGGCGACCATCGTGGTCATCATGATCGGGCGGAAGCGCACGATGCATGCTTCGCGGATCGCGTCGATCGGTGTGCGCCCTTCGCGTTCGGCGACCAGCGCGAAGTCGATCATCATGATCGCGTTTTTCTTGACCAGACCGATCAGCAGCACCAGCGCCATGTCGGCGACGATCGACAACTCGGTATTGGTCAGCACCAGGGCCAGCAGCGCGCCGGCGCCGGCCGACGGCAGCGTGGACAGGATCGTGACCGGATGCAGCAGACTTTCGTAGAGCATGCCGAGCACGATGTACACGGCGAGGATCGCGCCGAGCAACAACAGCGGCATCGCCGCGCCGCTCTCCTGGAAGCGCCGGAAACCGCCGCCGAAATCCATGCGGATGTCGCCCGGCAGGCGCATGTCTTCAATCGTCCTCTGGATTGCGTCGGTCGCCTCGCCCATGCTGATGCCGGGTGCGAGATTGAAGCTCAAGTCCATCGTCGTGAACTGATCCTCGTGCTCGATCTGGGTCGGCGCGAGTCCGGGTTCCTGCCGCGTCAATGCGCTGATCGGCACCATCTGGCCGCTGCTCGAACGCACGTGGATGCGATCCAGTGCTTCGGGCGTCGCGGTCTGTGCGGGCAGTGCGTTGATGACCACCTGGTACTGGTTGATGTCCGAATAGATCGTTGACACCTGACGTTGGCCGAACGCGTTGTACAGCGCATCGTCGATCGACGCGACGCTGACGTTGAGGCGGCTCGCCGCCGCGCGGTCGATCACGAGGTTCTGACGCAGACCAGCCTCGTCGATGTCGCTGCCGACATCGCGCAGCCTCGGATTCTTCTTGAGTTCGGCTTGCAGTTTCGGCAGCCATTGCTGCAGTTCGGCCAGATCATTGCCCTTGAGCGACACCGAATACTCGGCGCCCTGGCTGGTGCCGCGCCCGCCGGTCGGCAGGTCCTGGTGCGCACGCAGACGCAGGTCCACATCCGGAAACTTGTCGGCCTTGGCCGACAGGCGCGCGAGCACCTGCTGCGTGGATTCGTTGCGGCCGTCACCGAGCGGCTTCAACTGGATGCTGAACCAGCCGCTGGTGCCGTGGCGACCGCTGCCGAGACTGGCGCCGACATATTCGACCGCCGGATCGCCCATCAACATTCCGGTGATGCGCTGCTGCCGGTGTTCCATGTCGGCGAACGATAACGCCGCCCCGGCGCTGGCGCGGCCCCAGATCAGACCTGAATCCTGCGCCGGAAAGAAGCCGGCCTTGACCATGCCGAACAGGAAATAGGTGGCGATGATAAGCGCCAGCGGCGACAGCGCCATGAGCCAGGCATGACGCAGGGTCCATTCCAGCGCCCCCTTGTAGGTTCGCAGCATGCCGGCATGAAAGCGATCGATCGCGTGGCCGATGCGCGACGGTTTTTCTTCATCGTGCCGACGCAGGAAACGACCACACAGCGACGGTGTCAACGTCAGTGAAACGACTGCCGACACGACGATCGCGGCAACCAGCGTCACGGTGAACTCCCGGAAAAACATGCCGATCAGGCCCGGCGCGAACAGCAGGGGGATGAACACGGCGACCAGCGAGGCCGTGATCGACACGATGGTGAATCCGATTTCACGGGCACCGATCAGCGCCGCCTCGATGCGCGAATGTCCGGCATCGATGTAGCGGATAATGTTCTCGATCACCACGATCGCATCATCGACGACGAAGCCGATCGCGATCACCAGCGCGAGCAGCGACAGGTTGTCCAGCGTGTAGCCGAAGACATACATCGCCGTGAACGCGCCGGCCAGCGACAGCGGCACCGCGAGCGCCGCGATCAGCGTCGGCGCGAGGCGGCGCAGAAACAGTGCCATGGTCAGGATCACCATGGCGAGGCTGATCAGCAGCGTGATCTGCACCTCGTTGACCGACGCGCGTACGGTCGGCGTGCCGTCGAAGAACGGGGTCAGCCGCGTGCCCGGCGGCAACAGCGAGCGCAACGAGGCAAGCTCCTTCTTGACGCCATCGACGGTGGCGATGACGTTCGCATCCGGACGCTTGTAGATATCGATTTCAATCGAACGCTGACCATTGAACCAGGCAGCCTGATAGGAATCCTCGGCGCCCTGATAGACATGCGCGACGTCGCGCAGATGGATCGGCGTACTGTTGCGCACCGCGACGACGAGATCGGCAAAATCCTCGGCCGAATGCAGTTCATCGTTGGCGGTGACCGCGAGCCGGGTATGACCGTCGGTGAGGAATCCCTGCGGTGAGGTGACATTGGCCGCGGTCAGCGTGTTGCGCAATTCGTTGGTCGACAGACCCATCGCATCAAGCTGACGCAGATTGACGTCGACGCGGACCGCGGGCTGCGCACTGCCGGAAACCTCGACCGAGGCGATCCCGGGCAACTGGCTCAGGCGTGGTTGCAACAGCGTATTGGCGTTGTCGAACAGCGCCGACAACGGCTGGGTGTCCGAGGTGAGTGCCAGTTGCAACACCGGATCGTCGTTCGGATTGGCCTTGCGGTAGGACGGCAGCGAAGTCAGGCCGGAAGGCAGATCGACAGCCGATGCATTGATTGCCGCCTGCACATCGCGCGCGGCTGCGTCGATGTCCACGCCGGTTTGAAAGATCATGAACACGAAGCTCGAGCCTTCCGAGCTGCGTGAGCGCATCGTGTCGATACCGGGTACCTGGCCAAGATGCCGTTCAAGCGGTGCGGCGACGGTCGAGGCCATCGTGCTCGCGTCGGCACCGGGCTGGTTGGCGATCACGAAGATCGCCGGGAACGATATTTGCGGCAGCGCGCTGATACCAAGCAATGAATAGCAGATTGCACCGACCACGAGCAGACCCGCAGCCAGCAGCGAGGTGCCGATCGGGCGACGGATGAACGGCCCGGAAATGTTCATGTGCGTGCGCCTTGCTGTCGGGCACGCGCAAGCACGCGTCGACTGCGTCGTTCTTCGAGCCAGTCGGAGAAACGCTCCATGCGGAGGTAGATCACCGGCGTCGTGTACAGCGTCACCAGTTGCGAGAGCAACAGGCCGCCCACGATCGACACGCCGAGCGGCCGGCGCAATTCCGAGCCGATGCCGGTGCCGAGCGCGAGCGGCAGCGCACCCAGCAGCGCGGCAAACGTGGTCATCATGATCGGGCGAAAGCGCAGCAGGCAGGCGCGCCGGATCGCATCGTGCGCATTCATGCCGCCGCGCTTGGCCTCGATCGCAAAGTCGATCATCAGGATTGCGTTTTTCTTGACGATGCCGATCAGCAGCACGATGCCGACGATGCCGTCCACCGACAGGCTCATGCCGAACAGCATCAGCGCCAGCAATGCGCCGACACCAGCCGGCGGCAATGTCGAGATGATCGTGATCGGATGGATATAACTTTCGTACAACACGCCGAGCACGATGTAGATGACCACGATCGCGGCCAGCAGCAACAGCACTTCATCACCAAGCGAAGCCGAGAACTCGGCGGCCTTGCCGACCAGCTCACCGCGCACGGAGTCCGGGAAATGCATTTGCGCTGCGACCGCATGGATCGCATCGACCGCCTGCGACAGCGAGTAGCCCGGTGCGAGGTTGAACGAGACGGTTACGGCCGGCAACTGGTCCTGATGGCTGATCACGAGCGGCGCGCTGGTGTAGCTCGCGGTCGCGAGCGTGGAGATCGGCACCGTGCCGCCGCCGCCGAGCGGAATGCCGGTGTTGTGCTGGCCGACGCCGGTGGCGGTGGACGAATTCGCCGACTTCAGCATGCCGTAGCTGGTCGCATTGCTCGCGGTCAGCGCGCCGCTGCCGTTGCTGCGCACCGCGAGCTTGTCGAGCAGATCGCCGCTGGTGCGAAACTCGGGCGCGACTTCAAGCACCACGCGGTACTGGTTGAGCTCGGTGAAGATGGTGGATATCTGACGCTGACCGAACGCGTCGTACAGCGTGTCGTCGACGGTCTGCACCGGTACGCCGAGGCGGCTGGCTTTCTCGCGATCGATCGTCAGATGCAGGGCGCGGCCCTTGTCGGCGAGATTGTTGCCGACGTCCGCGAGTTCGGGCCTCTGCCGCAACGCCTGCGTCATTTGCTCCGCGGCGCCGGCGAGTTCCTTGTAGTTCACGTCCGACAGCGCGTACTGGTATTCGGTCGCAGCCACATGGCTGTCGAGCGTGATGTCCTGCACCGGTTTGAGATACAGCGCCACGCCCGGCACGTCGGCCACCGCGTTCTGCAGGCGCGGAAGGACCTGGTCCAGTCCACCGCGGCTGCCGCGGTCCTTGAGGACGATGCTGAGCTGGCCCTGGTTCAAGGTCGGGTTGATCGAACCGGCGCCGATGAACGAGGCGACGCCGGCCACGGCCGGATCCTTGCGGATCGCGTCGGCCACGGCCTTGGTGCGCTGCTCCATGGCCGGGAACGCGATGTTGTCGTCGGCCTGCACCACACCGGTGACGAGTCCGGTGTCCTGTTCGGGCAAAAGGCCCTTCGGAATCGCGATGTAAAGCAGGACCGTGAGCAGCACCGAGAAGCTCGCGACCAGCATGGTCAGGCGTTGATGCGCGAGGATCCAGTCGAGGCTTGCCGCGTAGCGATCGACGATACGCGACCAGATCGTGCGCTTGCCGGCTGCTGCGTGGCGCTCGTGTGCGTCGTCACCTTCCGGCAGCTGATCGGGCTTGAGCAGATAGGCGCACATCATCGGTGTCAGCGTCAACGACACCAGCATCGAGATCGAGACCGCAATCGTCAGCACCCACGCGAACTCGTGGAACAGCCGGCCGGTGACGCCCGGCATCAACAGCAAAGGCAGGAACACCGCAACCAGCGAGACGGTCAGCGATACCACCGTGAAACCGATCTCGCGCGCGCCGATATCGGCCGCTTCGGGGCCGTTCCTGCCCTGCTCGATATAGCGCACGATGTTTTCGATCATCACGATCGCATCGTCGACCACGAAGCCGGTCGCGACGGTCAGCGCCATCAGCGACAGGTTGTCGAGCGACATGCCGGTGAACGCCATCACGCCGAACGTGCCCATCAGCGACAGCGGCACCGCGACCGACGGGATCACGGTCGCCCACAACCGGCGCAGGAATACGAAGATCACGCCGACCACCAGAAATACCGTGAGCAGCAGCGTCAACTGCACGTCGCGCACCGATGCGCGAATCGTCACCGTGCGATCGGCAAACACGTCGAGCTTGACATCGGCCGGCAGCACCTTGCGCAGGTCCGGCAGGATGCGGCGGATCTGTGCGACGGTATCGACGATATTGGCGCCGGGCTGACGCCGGATATCCAGCAGTACCGCCGCTTTTCCGTCGGACCAGGCGGCGAGCTGGTCGTTCTCGACGCCGTCGACGACCTTGGCGATGTCGCTCAGGTGCACCGGTGCGCCGTTCTTGTAGCTGATGATCGTGTTGCGGTAATCGGCGGCGCTCGACAACTGATCGTTGGTGCCGATCGAATAGGTCTGCACGGTGCCGTTCAGAGTGCCCTTGGCGGCGTTGACGTTGGCCTGGGTCAGCGCGCTGCGCACATCCTCCATGGTCAGGCCGAGGTTGCCGAGCTTGGCCGGATTCACCTGCACGCGCACGGCCGGGCGCACGTTGCCGGCGATCGATACCAGGCCGACACCGGGGACCTGCGAGAGCTTCTGCGCGAGGATCGAATCGGCGTAGTTGTTGATGTCGCGCAATGGCAGCGTTGCCGACGTCATTGCCAGCGTCAGGATCGGTGCGTCGGCCGGATTGACGCGGTTGTAGACGGGTGGATACGGCAGACTGCCCGGCAGGCGCGCCGAGCGCAGCGCCGATTGCACATCCTCGGCGGCGACATCGATGTCGCGATCCATCGAGAACTGCAGAACGATGGTCGACAGACCCGCGGCCGAATCCGAGCTCATCATCGTGATGCCGGAAATCTGCCCGAGCTGGCGTTCCAGTGGCGTCGTTACCAGGGTCGCCATGGTGTCGGCGCTCGCGCCCGGATACAGCGTCGTGACCACCAGGCTCGGCGCCTCGATCTCGGGCAATGCGGAAACCGGCAGCTGACGGTAGCCGAGGATGCCGAGCAACAGCACCGCCGCCATCAGCAACGACGTTGCAA
>JBAVZT010000458.1:0-3095 GCA_049588955.1 Rhodanobacteraceae bacterium
CGGCCGCGCTGCCACGCAGACGCGTCCTGTCTTCAGCGCGGCGCCGTGGACTTCGGCATTGCCGGCAGCGGTGCGTTGGCGGTTGGATTGTCCCGGTTTTCCTTGAGCCAGATCATGGAACCACGCACGCGCGTGTAGCCGCTCGGGTGATCGTAGAAGATCGCCTCCTCGATCGGGCCGGGCTTGATCTTGCGATAGGTCGACAGGCGCATCGCGGCCATCGCGAAACCGTTCGGCTCGCGCGCGGCGTTGAGGCCGAATGCATCGGCCTCGGCTTCGGCCTGGCGCGTGATCGAATTGGTCAATGGCGTCGCCAGCAGGAAAAACGCCGACAGGATCACCACCGCGAGCGGCAGCGCCGCAGGATCATCCCGCCCCTCGAGAGCAAGTCTCCCGCCCCAGTGCGCAAGCGCACGATCGAACACACGGTGCACAACCCAGAAACCGAGCGTCAACACCAAAGTCAGATAAACGACCAGCCGCAATGCGTGATTGAGCACGTAGTGGCCCATCTCATGACCGAGCACGGCCTTGATTTCCGGCAGCGAGGTCTTGTTGAGCAGGTTGTCGTTGAGCGCGACACGCGTGGTGCCGAGGAAGCCGGCAACGTTCGCGCTGATGCGGGTGGTCTGGCGCGACGCGTCGAACTCGACCACGTTGTCGGTCGGAATCCGGTTGGCGCGCGCCAGCGAAAGCACCGCGTCGCGCACCGGCCCGGCGCGCAGCGGCTTGTAATGATTGAACAGGGGCTCGACGAACACCGGTGCGACCATCGCGAAAAGCAGGATCAGCACAAACGCGCCGGCACCGGCCGCGACCCACCAGCGCGCGCCAAGGCGACGCACGCCGGCGTAAAGCAGTGCGAGTACCGGCGGGCCGATGATGAGACTGACCATCAGACCCTTGAGCTGATCGCCGAACCAACCGCCGAAATCCTGCGTGGCCAACCCGTATTGGTGCTCGCGCACGAAGTCGGTGTAGATCGCGAGCGGCAGACTCAGCACGAACACCGCGATCAGCCAGAGAAACACATAGATCATCGTGTACAGCCACGGACGCCGACTCATGCGGCGCGCAAGATTGCGCATGCGCTGCGACAGACCGCCCCACAGCAGGATGGCGGCGATCACGACGCCATACAGAAATCCCCACAACTGCAGCCAGTAGCCACCCTCGAAGTAGGCATCCGAGCGCGCGCGTTGCTCGGGCGACAACAGATCGATGTAGGCGTCCGTCGCCCGATCCACGTCGAAACCCGGGCCCGGGCGCGCGGCGTCCGGGATCTGCAAGCCGGGCGGCAACACATCGGTCCCAGGTGCCGCGGCATGCAGCGGCGCGAGACCGCACAACAACAGGATCGTCCCAACGACAAAAGCAAGACGCCGCATGACCTTCTCCCCGGTTGATCCCCGCCCGACGCGGTACATGGGGCACAGCCTCAACAAGCCGCACGCCGACGTCAAGGGCCGATCGGCATGACAGCCCCGCCGTCGCATCCTGCTAGGATGCGCCTGACCCTGTCCGCGGAGATTGAATCATGTGGCTGCTCAGCTTGATCCTTCTGATACTGCTCGGATTGTTGGGCATTTCGTCCTGGCTCAAGGTCAGGCGCCCCGGCGTCGACGATCATTTGCGTCCGCTCGAGTCGGTGGAGGGCTGGATCGGTCTGATTGGCCTGATCTGGGGTCTGTTCCTGTTGTTGCACTGGATCGGATCGCTGGGAACGGTGCGCTACGCGCCCGGCCTGATGCTGATCGCGCTGGTCACGGCACTCGTGATTGCAGCGAGCGGCCTGATCATCGCGATGCCATTGCTGCGTTCGCTGATCGGCAGCAACCGATTCACCGGCTCGCTCGAGGAATTGACCTCCCGGCTTTTGCCATACAAGGTCGGACTCGGTTTTGCCTGCCTTGCGCTTGCGCTCTATTACCTGCTGAACGCAGTGTTCTGATTCTTTTTTGAGGGAAAAAAAACCGCGGCGCCGTCCCTGCGCCGCGGTCTGATGTGCCGGTATGGATTGATTTTTTACTTCGAACCGGCACGACTGAGCGTGAACGCGCCAAAGCTGACGCCAAGATCGACGCCTTCGCCCTTGCCTGCAAGAGCCAGCGATACGGTGCCTTTGGTCATGACATGTGCGCCCGCGGAACGGCCGGCGCCCGCACTTGCCTCGCCCTGCGCGTAGGTACCGAGCACATCCGAGATTCGATGCACATCGGTGAAGGATCCCTTGCCGTTGTCGATATGCGACTTGCCGACCGTCAGACCGCCGCCCTTAGCGGTAATGGCGACCGGCATGGTTTCGCCGTTAGCGCAACGCACCATCCCGTGCCCTTCGGCATGTTTGTAGATGGCCGCCCAGCCCGTCAGCGAATAGGTCAGCTTGCAATCCAGATCCGCCTCCCGCGCCTGCGCCGGCGAAAATGCCGCCGTCGCAATCGCAAGAGCCATAGCCGAACCCAACGTGGTCATCATGCGGTGCTTCATGGCTTCTCTCCTCAAGGTGGTTGGACCCCGGCAAGTTTCGGTGTCATATGCTGAACCGCGAGAAACCGCTGCGGCAACGGTTCAGGCGCCGGCAAGCTCTTGTGACCGGGAACGTTGTACGTGCCAGGTGATTGCACTTTTGGCGAGGCGGCGTCCGGAATCCTGCCCGGGGGGGATGGCGCGTTCAGGCCCGGGCGTCTAGGTTAGCGGTGTGCCCAACCACGCTGGCCGACACACAATGATCCTCAAGAAGCTTTACGCCGCTCACGGCAGCGACGGCAAGACCTACGAGATACACGTGTACGCCGAGCCGGTCGATGCATCGGACAAGACCAAGCACGCTGCCATCGAGACATTGACGACCATCTGCACCTCGGCGGGCCAACCGCTGCATGTCCTCGGCAAGGGACATTACGAAATCTCCGAAACCGGCATCACGCTGCGCTCGGACGATCCGGAAGCCATCTGAGGTAGTGCGACCACTGCCGGCCGATCAATACCTGCGGCACGGATCGCGCCCGAGATTGCGCTCGTAGGTCGACACCTGCTCATCGCGCACATAGCCGAAACGATCACTGACGGTGGTCGCGTTGATCATCCGGCACGCC
>JBAVZT010000459.1:0-6038 GCA_049588955.1 Rhodanobacteraceae bacterium
ATCACCAGCATTACTTTCGCAAGAACCCGGCGCGCTACAAGTTCTATCGCTGGAACTGCGGGCGCGACCAGCGACTCGAACAGATTTGGGGCAAAGCGCCGAAACACTGAGCCGATCCTTTTGTCACAACGCCCGACAGGCAGGAGTGAACCGCATGCGGCGTCGTCAGTTTCTCATCACCGGTGCAGGCACGATGGCCTTGGCCGCTGTCGGCTTCCGCAGTGGCCAGACCAGCGCGACCGATGCGCAGGGAAACCTGGCCCGGGGAAAATTCGAAATCGACCTGACCGAAGCGCAATGGCGCCAGCGCCTCACACCGGCTCAATTTCGCATATTGCGGCAACAAGGTACCGAACCGGCCTTCAGCAGCCCGCTCGATCACGAGACGCGCGACGGAGTCTATGCATGCGCCGGCTGCGAGCTGCCATTGTACTCCTCAACGACGAAATTCGATTCCGGCACCGGTTGGCCGAGCTTCTGGAAGCCGTTGCCGAATGCGATCGGGACACGCACCGATACGAGCCTGTTCATGACCCGAACCGAGGTGCATTGCCGACGTTGCGGAGGACACCTCGGCCATGTGTTCGACGATGGTCCTCCACCAACCGGACTGCGCTACTGCATGAACGGTCTCGCGTTGAAATTCGTGCCCGGCAAGACCGGCTGACGCCGACCGCCGGTTGATGCGCCGCAGCCGACGGGCGACTTTCGCGGCGGCGGCTCAATTCCGGTCGAGGTGCGCGAAACGCGCCGACAGGTAGTCGATCAGTTTGCGCACCGCCGGCACGAGGCCGCGCCTTGACGGGAACACGGCATGAACGATGCCGCTCCTGGGCGCCCAGTCGGAAACGATCTTGAGCAGGGTGCCTCGCTGCAGTTCATCGCGCACGATCATGGTTGGGAGCGCCGCGATGCCGACGCCGGCGATGGCTGCCATGCGCAGCGCGATCATGTCGTCGGTGACCAGGCGTGGTTCGTGATGAATCGCGGCAGCGGCCCCGTCGGGGCCGATGAGCTGCCAGACGTGATCGCGTTGCGGCGGCCCGAAATCGACGCTGGGTATGCCATTCAGATCTGCGGGGACCGCCGGCGCTTTGTGTGTCGCGAGGCAGTTCGGGCTGGCCACGAGACACCAGGCGCGCTCGGCCAGGACCTTCATGACCAGTTCGCTGTCTTCGAGCGGCGGCGGGCGCGCACGTATCGCAACATCGACGCGTTCGGCAATCAGATCGACACGCCGGTTGGTCGCTTCCAGATGCACGAACACGCCCGGATTCGTGACCATGAAATCGGCGATCATCGGACCCACATCGGCATGCAGCAGCGTGACCGGACAGGCTACCCGGACGATGCCGCGAGGCTCCGAGCGCGTCAAATCGATGGTCTCCTGCGCGGCCTGGGCCTCGATCAGCATGGCCTGGCAGTGGGCGTAATAGTCCTGCCCGATGCCGGTAACCGAAAAGCGCCGGGTCGAGCGTTGAATCAGGCGTACGCCGAGCCGCTGTTCGAGCAGTGCAACACGCCGGCTCAGCTTCGATTTCGACACGCCGAGCGCACGTCCGGCCGGCGCGAAGCCTCGATGCTCCACCACCTGCGCGAAGAAGTAGAGGTCATTCAGATCCTGCATGCCGCCGCGCCATCGTTCTTCGTCTGGAACGCTGAGGATAAATTATGCGCACTACCGCTGCCATCGTTCCGGGCATATGTTTTCTGCCACGCAAACGGGTCTATTCGAAGGCCGGTGCTCAGGAGATTGCAGTAATGAAGAAGATTCTCGGTGTCTACAGTGCGCCCGAAAGGCATTGGGTCGGCGACGGCTTTCCGGTGCGCTCGATGTTTTCATACGACAGCCATGGCCGGCACCTGAGTCCGTTCCTGCTGCTCGATTACGCCTCTCCGTTTGCGTTCGAACCGGCCGCACGGCCCCGCGGTGTCGGCGCACACCCGCATCGCGGTTTCGAAACCGTGACCATCGTCTACCAGGGCGAGGTCGAACATCGCGACTCCACCGGAGCCGGCGGCAGGATCGGTCCGGGCGACGTGCAATGGATGACTGCGGGATCCGGCATCGTGCACGAGGAATTCCATTCGCGCGAATTCACGCGCAGCGGCGGCACCATGGAAATGGTGCAGTTGTGGGTGAACCTTCCGGCCCGTGACAAGATGTCCGAGCCGGGCTATCAGACCCTGCTCGACCGCGACATCCCTTCGGTCGAATTACCCGACGGTGCCGGCAAAGTGCGGGTCATCGCGGGACAGTACGGGGGCCATCGCGGGCCCGCGAAGACGTTCACGCCGATCGACGTATGGGACGTGCATCTGAAGCAGCGTCACAGCGCCGCGTTCACGGTCGCGCAAGGCCGAACGCTGGCGCTGATCGTCCTGCACGGCAGCGTGGAGGTGAACGGAAGCGAGATTGCGCGTGAGGCGCAAATGGTCATGTTCGACCGCAACGGCGAAAAAGTGTCACTGGAAGCCAACAGCGACGCGACGGTATTGCTGCTGAGCGGCGAGCCGATCGACGAGCCGATCGTCGGATACGGACCGTTCGTGATGAACAGCCAGGAACAGATCCGTCAGGCCTTTGCCGATTACCAGTCCGGCCGCATGGGTGGCATTGCGCACGAAGTCGCGACCGCATAGGCGAAGACGCCGATCACGCACTGCGTGGCGGTGCGAACGGGGCTGCGGAAGGACATTTCAAATCGAGGAAACTGCACATGGGCACATCGATACGCGAGCGCATGCACGCACATCACCACGACCTCGGCGGTGGTTTCATGATTCGCCGCGTGCTGCCTTCGTCCAGCCGGCACGCCGTCGGACCCTTCGTCTTCATGGATCATTTCGGCCCGGTGACGCTGCCGGCCGACCGGCCGCTGGATGTACGGCCGCATCCGCATATTGGCCTGGCTACCGTGACCTACCTGTGGGAGGGGCGTATCGAGCATCGCGATAGCCTCGGCAACACCCAGGTCATCGAAGCGGGCGCGGTGAACTGGATGACGGCCGGTCGCGGCGTCGTGCATTCCGAGCGCACGGCCGCTGCGGATCGTGACCGCGAACAGCGTCTGCACGGATTGCAATTGTGGGTGGCACTGCCGCTCGAACACGAGTGCGACGCGGCGTCGTTCGAGCACACCGACCGCGCGGCACTTCCCGAACTGGGCGTCGGCGATGCGACATTGCGGGTGGTCGCGGGTCGGGCGTACGGTGCGCACTCTCCGGTGTCGACGATCGGCGAGCTGTTCTACGTCGACGCACGGTTGCCGCAGGGTGGATGCCTGCGCGTGCCGGACGAACACGTCCAGCGCTCCGCATACGTGATCGACGGCGACCTGCGGGCCGGCGACGAAGCGGTGCGCGCCGGCGAACTGACCGTGTTCGAACCCGGCGCATCAGTCGAATTGACCGCCGCGCGGGACACGCATGTCGTGCTGCTCGGCGGCGCGCCGCTCGATGCGCCACGCTATCTGTGGTGGAACTATGTCGCGAGTTCCGGGCAACTGCTCGAAGACGCGCGCAACGCCTGGCGCGAACAACGCTACCCGATGGTCGAAGGCGACCCGGAGTTCATCCCGTTGCCCGACGATGGCCGCGCTGCGCTCATGCTCGAGGCCGACTGAGGCGCGAACACGGCCGCATCGAGAGCGGTCCCAGGGTCAGCCCACAGCGTAGTCGTCGCCGTAATACTTGCTGGTGATCCGGGTATGAAACTTGATTGCCTCGATCGGTTCGTATCTGGGCTCGCCCAATCCCGGCAGCACTTCCAGCACTTCGTCTTCCCAGACGTAGATGGCCATCGGAAAGCTCACGCGCGGCTCGCTCGCCTGGTCCGGTTCGGGTCTGCTCACGCGGTGGGTCGTCGAGGGCAAACGATCGTTGCTGATGCGCTGCGCGTAGTCGCCGGTGTTGAGGATGATGCTGCCCGGCGGCGCGCTCAACCGAATCCATTTCATGTTGCGCCGGTTGAGTACCTGCAGTCCGCCGATCCGCGGCGCGGGCAGGAAGGTGAACAGATCGATGTCCTCGTGGCCGAGCATGCGTCCACCACCGGTAGCTTGCAGTTCCGGCGACAGCGGCGGGTAGTAGTTCAGGCGAAAGCCGAAGTTGGTGCTGGCGAGCTTGTCGTCGTACAGATGCGGATCGCAGCCGAGGTAGCGCAGGATGCTCTGCATGACCGGCAGGATCAGTTTTTCCTGTTCGCGGCAGATGCGGCGAAAAAACGGCTCGAAGCCCGGTTGTGGCCAGAATGCCCTTTCGTCGTAGTCGGCGCTGCCGTCCATGTCGAACGCGCGCCGGCAGAAGACCCAGCCTTCGACCAGATCCGGATGGATGATCGTGGTTTCCTTGATCGGGAAATAACCCTGGTTCACCGAACCCTGGCGTTTGGCGAGATAGGGTGCGCGGTCGTCGGCGCTGGTCGTCTCGAAGAAATGCTTCACTTCCCGCTCCGCTTCGTCGTAAAGCGCCGGGTCGATGCCATGGCCGATGAGTATGGCGAAACCGATGCCTTCCAGTGCTTCGCCTAGCTCGCGCGCGAACTCGGCGCGCCCCGACTCGCCGCCTTCGAAGAACCTGGTCATGTCGCAGGTCCGGATCCGGTATGCGCTGTCGAAACGGTCGCGCTCGGTGTGTTCGGAAAGGCCGTATACCTGCCGCTTGTCGACCTGCTCGTAACGGCGATACGCCTGATTGAGCGAGCGAACGCCGTCTTCGCGGGTCTTGTTCATGCACTCGCACCTCGTATCGGGCATGCGACGCTCATTGGAAGGCATCGTAGAGATAGCCGAACAACGCCAGCGCGAGCGCGCCGGGTACGGCCCATCGCAGCCACTGGCAGTAGATGTTCCGCCAGCGCCCTTCGCTCGAACCGAAGACCTGATCCAGTGTAACGCGTCTTCCCAGACCCCAGGCAAGCGCGATGACCGCAAATGCGCAGCCGAGTGCCTGCATTCCCGAGCCGAACACCAGATCCAGACGGGCAATCAGGGGAGGGTAGATTGTACTCGGGAGTATCAACGCCGCTTCGAGCATTCCGATCACCAGCAGCTTGCGCGCACCGCCGATGCGACCGCCGGGCAGGTCGTCTGCGCCCGTGTAGAGCACTTCCAGCGCGGCCACGTTGGAGAGGAATGCGACCATCACCAGTCCCGCCAGAAATGCGCCGCCGAGAACTCCCCCAAGCGGCAGCCGGTGAAACAGCCGCGGCAACGTGTCGAAGATCAGCGTCGGTCCCTGCGTCAGGTTCAGGCCGAATACGAGAGCCGCGGGCACGATGAACAGAGCCGTCAGCAGCGATGCCCCCGAGTTGCCGACCGCCGTCAACACGGCCGTCTTCGGAATGCTGGTGTCGTTGGCCACGTAGCCGCCGTATACCAGCATGAAGGTGCCACCAAGACCGAGCGAGTAGATCGCCTGCCCCATGGCGGCGAAGATGTCCAGAGCCGTCATCGCCGAAAAATCCGGGCGCAGAAAAACGCCGACCTCGGCGAGCGCGCCGGGCAGCGACAGCGCGCCGACGATCAGAGCCACCGCCGTCAGCCAGAAGAACGGTACGCACCATTTGCTCAGCCGTTCGATGCCGCTCTTGAGCCCGCGGTGGATCACATACAGGCTCGCGCCAAGCAGCCCGATCGCGATCGGGTACTGGATGGCGCCGTCGGCCAGACCCGCCTGAATCGCGGGCAGGGAGACGGGGCTGAAGCCGTGGGCGAGACCCGCCCACAGGCTGTAGGCGACATTGGCGATGACGACGACATAATACGAATCCGCCACCAATATCGTAAACAGCAGCAGCAATCCGATCGGCATACCCGCGCGCGGGCCGAGCGCAGCGGTGAATGCGCCGATCGGTCCCTTGCGCGTGGCCCGGCCGAGCGCGAACTCCGCGCTCAGCGCCGGAATGGCGATGCACGCGGTAAAGGCGAGATAGACGAACAGGAATGCACTGCCGCCGTAGCGACCCATCATGTATGGGAAGCGCCAGACGTTGCCGAGCCCGACCGCCACTCCAATCATGCTGAGGACAGTGGCGG
>JBAVZT010000460.1:0-2054 GCA_049588955.1 Rhodanobacteraceae bacterium
TGCCCGTCCGTTGCCCGCCGCAACGCCTGGAGCTCCTGGCGCAAAGCGCCAGCGACAGGCCGGTCTCCGGGCTCGCAGGCGACAGGCGAGGAGGGCGGTCGTGCATGACCGTCGCGCGATGTCGCGATCGGCCATGATCGCAAAACCGCTCCACCCATCAATCCGACCGCCTTCCCGCGCGAGCGCAGTGGCGTCAAGGTCGGACTTGGCTTGCTTACCGTTGCGGGGGCAGCGCCGGACTTGAGTGAAGAGGGCGGTCATGGATGACCGCTTCCTGACGTTCGCGATCACGGATGATCGCAAGAACCACTCGCACCGGCTTCCCGTTTCACCCCGTCCACCCGAAAAGCAGCCGAGGCACCTGTAGCGCCGGCGAGTGTAGTCGTCGCGGCCCGTCCGCCGCAAGAGCGCGTTCGAGTCGATCGAGAACCGCGGCGACGCCAGCGATTGCAACCGGTCGCAAGGCTTACCCTTGCACCGGGCGGGGCTGCATCACGCTTGCTCGCTCAAGCCAAGCAACGGCTCGACTTCGGCAAGGCGCGCGAGCGCGCGCAATCCGACGGGTGCTCCGCGATAGCGCAGGCGGCCTCCGATTTGCGTGGCCCGCGCACTCCATGCCAGCAGCAACGCCAGCGTCGCGCTGTCGGCATCGGTCAGGCCCGAAAGGTCGACGTCGGTCGTCCGCCCGCGGGACGTGAACGCGATTCCCTGGGGCAACAACGCGCCGGCATTGGCGAATCCGAGCGCGCCGGTGATGCGCACGCCGCCATCGGCGCTGCGCTCGATTGCCGCAGGTCCGGATGCGCGACTCATTTACCGCCCTGCGCATTCTTCTGCAGGGCGTCCAGCGCCTTGCCGCCTTGCGTTTCCAGGCGCTTGATCAAGGCGTCCAGACTGGTTCGCTTGATTTCGGCCGCCACCTGGTTTCGATAGTTGGTGACGTAGGAGATCCCTTCGATGATCACGTCGTAGGCTTTCCATTCACCGCTCCTGGTTTTGCGGAAGGCATAATCCACCGGCAGCAGCTTGCCGTCATCGAGTTTGACCTGGGTGCGCACGATCGTGCGCCGATCATTGGTTGCGCCCTTGAGCGGCAGCACCTGAACCCGGCCACGCGTGTAGTTGAGCAGACCTTCCGCATAACGATGCGCGATCGAGTTGTAGAACGCCTTGGCAAAGCGTACGCGCTGAGCCGGGCTGGCCGTTCGCGCGTATTGCCCGAGAACCAGGATCGAGGCGTAGTCAATGTCGAAATGCGGCAACAGTATGCCGTCGATCAACTTGATCAGGCGTTCGTGGTCGGCTTTGAGTTCGGCCTGATGGCCGTCGATCGAACTGGCCAGCTGGTCGGCGATGCCCTGGACGATCTGGTCCGGCGATGTGCTGTCGGCCAGCGCCGGCACCGCCGTTACGATGGCAAGCAGTGCCGTCAGCGCGAAGCCGACGAAAGCAAATGGCGCGCGGACACTTTCATGGGAAGGATGAGTTCGGGTCATGCGGTCTTTCCTCATTGTTTTCGCTCCGGCGCCGACGAACCGGGCGGTCGCTGATCGGTTGCCTTGCCGGTCGCATCGGACGACTTGTCGGGGCCGTTGCCCCCCACCAGGAACTTGCCGATAAGGTCCTCGATCTGCAGCGAAGATTGTGTGAGCACGAACTCGTCGCCGTCCTTCAATGCATCGGGGGAGCCACCGGGCTGGATGGCAACGTACTGGTCCCCCAATAAACCGCTGGTGAATATGGCCGCCGCAGAATCTTCCGGCAGATCGTTGTAGCGTTTGTCGATAGCGAGCTCTACCACCGCATCGAGCTTGTTCTTGTCGAGCGTGATCGACTCGACCGAGCCGACCCGCACGCCAGAGACCTTGACCGGCGCCCTGAGTTTTAGGGTGCCGATGTTGGTGAAATGGGCACTCAACGTGTAGCTGTCGCCCTGGCGATAATTCGCGATCGATGTGGTTTGCGTCGCGAGGTAGGCGAGGGCCGCAAAACCCAGCAGGATGAACAGCCCCGTGCCGATCTGGTAGGAATTTCTGTGCGTCATGGTTGATGCG
>JBAVZT010000461.1:0-8552 GCA_049588955.1 Rhodanobacteraceae bacterium
GCATGCGCGTGCCGCGCGGGCTGCGCGCGACAAGGTGCTCGAACGCATGGCCGATCTCGGCATCTGGAGCAAGTCCGATGTGCGCGACGCCGAAATCGAGCCGGTATCGGCACGTACGCTGCAACCACCGCTGTCGGCGCCGTTGCTGGCACGCCGGCTGCACAACGCACAGCCGCATGCATCCAGGATCCGATCGACGATCGACGCCGGCCTGCAGCGCGCGATCGAGGAACGGGTCCATGCCTATCTTGTGCATCTGCCCGCGCGCACATCGGCCGCTGCGCTGGTCGTCGACAACGCGACGATGGAAACACGCGTCTATGTCGGCTCCGGTGCGTTCGGCGACGAGGCACGGCTCGGTCACGTGGACATGATGCGCGCATGGCGCTCGCCCGGATCGACCTTGAAACCGTTCCTCTACGGGCTGGCGCTCGACGACGGCCTGATCGATTCGGAGAGCCTGCTGGTCGATGCGCCGCAGTCGTTCGGCAGCTATCGGCCGGGCAATTTCGACAGTGCGTTCGAGGGCCCTGTCGGTGCCGCCGAGGCATTACGGCTTTCGTTGAACGTGCCGGCGGTCGACCTGCTCGATCGCGTCGGTCCTGCGCGTTTTGCCGCGCGCCTGGCCAATGCCGGTGTCGCTTTGCGATTGCCGCGCGGCATCGATCCGAATCTGACGATCATTCTGGGCGGCGTCGGTGCGCGACTGGAGGATCTGGTCGGTGCCTATGCCGCGCTCAATCGCCACGGCCTTGCCGGACGTCCGCGGTTCACCAGCGCCGATGCGCCAATCGATCGACGTGTGCTGTCCCCCGGCGCGGCATGGATCGTGCGCACCATGCTCGAGGCCCATCCGCGGCCCGGCTATGCCGCCGACACCTTCGATCCGGGCACGCATCCGCGCGTGGCCTGGAAAACCGGTACCAGCTATGGCTATCGCGACGCCTGGGCGATCGGCAGCACTCGTCGCTACACAGTCGGCGTATGGATCGGCCGACCGGATGGCACACCACTGCCGGGCCAGTACGGCGCGGTGACTGCGCTGCCGCTCATGTTCCAGATCGTCGACAGCCTGCCACATGCAGCTGTGGCGGTCGCGCCGCGGCCTGTGCCGGCCAGCGTCTCCGAGGTCGAGGTGTGCTGGCCGCTCGGCCTCGCGTTCGACCCGGGACATCCGGAGCTTTGTCACCAGAAGCATTTGGCGTGGGTGCTGAACGGAGTCATCCCGCCGACACCGCCCGAGCGCGATGCGCAGGTCTGGAGCGCCGGTCTGGTGCATGTGCGCGTCGATGCGCGCAGTGGATTGCGGCTCAGCAACACATGTCGAATCGGTCGGGCCGCCGATACCGAGATCGCGCGCTGGCCGGCGCTGGCGTATCCGTGGCTTTCACGTGCATTGCGGCAACGCGCGAGTCTGCCCGCACTGGCCCCTGGCTGTCCTGACGACGGACTCGCTTCTGTCGGATCGCTGCGCATCGCCGGCATAGCCGATCAGGCAGCGATCGCGCGCGCGCCGAACAGCGACAAGCCTGCGAGCGTGCGGGTGCGCGCGCTCGGCGCATCCGGGGATATCCTCTGGCTGATCAACGGCAAGCTCGCCGGCGAGACCCGCGGTGCCGGCTCTTTTGAACACACGTTCGCGCAGCGTGGCGACCAGACCATCACGGCATTGGCGGCGAGCGGCGCCACTGCACGGGTGCAGATACGCGTGCTGCGCTGAAACCCGGCCGGCGCGCTGTTTGTTCGTCCATCAAGCGAGCCCCGGGGCAGCCGGGTATTGACTGCGCACGATGCGATACGCACGCTTGCGGTGCCTTGCGGCGTCGAATACGAGAGAGAGAACGATCATGACCGAACATGCCGTGGTGATGTCCGTCGATGACAGCGGGCAACGCATACTGGTCAAGGCTCCATGGGGCTATACCGTCGCGTTTGTTCGCGCGGGCAATGTGGCGGCCGGATTCGAGTTCGATGGGATCCGGCACGATCTGGGCACGCAGCAGTGGTGCAATCGCGCAAACGGCGAAATGCTGGACGTCGAAGTGCTGATGCCGCCCGCCGAACAGGCCGTCGCCGAAAAGGAATTCATCGGGAATTGATCGATTGGTTGCAGCCGCGCAGCACCGCCTCACGAAAATCGCCGGGCAATTCGGCCGAGACCGGCAGATACCACCAGTCCGGTTGCGCGAACGAGGCGCACTTGACCGCATCCTTTTCGGTCATCATGACCGGCAGATCGTCGCCAAAGACCAGATCGATCGCACGATAGGCGTGATGATCGGGGAACGCATGCGGCACGACGTCGATACCCATTTGTCGCAAGCTCGAAAAAAACCGCTGCGGATTGCCGATGCCGGCGACCGCATGCACGCGACGATCCACGAAATCCGCAACCGGCACACGGACCGACGCGTCGGTCAACGCAACGGCGGTTGATCCGATCAGATGCATCGCGATCTCGCCGCGCTGCGGCGTACCACCGTTGCATACGCGAAAATCGAATGCCGTCAATCGATCCAGCGGCTCGCGCAGCGGACCGGCGGGCAGCAGCCGTCCATTGCCGAAACGACGCTCACCGTCGATCACGCAGATTTCCAGATCGCGGGCAAGCGCCGGATGCTGCAATCCGTCGTCGGCGACGATCACATCGACGCCGCAGCCGGCCAGCAGGCGTGCCGCCGCAACCCGGTCACGGCCGATCGCAACCCGGGCGCCGGTACGCCTGCGAATCAGGCAGGCCTCGTCACCGACCTGCGCCGGATCCGATCGATCGTCGAGCAACAACGGGCCGCGATGACTGCCCCCGTAGCCGCGACTGACCGCGCCCGGTGTCAGGCCGTTCGCGCGCAGCGACTCGATCAGTTCGATCACGAGCGGGGTCTTTCCGCTGCCGCCGACCGTGAGGTTTCCGATCACGATCACGGGTGGACCAATCCGGGCGGGTCGGCGCAAGCCCAGGCGCCAGGGAGCCAGATGCAGTGCACGCAGCAGGCGATAGACCGGCACCAGTGCGAGCAGCCACAAGGACGCTGCCTCGTCGCCGTACCAGACCCGCTGCATGCGCTCGGCAAGCGCCATGTCATCCCGGCGCATCGTTGGCCGCGGTGCGCTCCGCTGCGGCACTGTCGCGAAACTGCATCCGGTACAACGCAGCGTAGTGCCCGTTGCGATCGAGCAACGCGGTGTGACTGCCCTGTTCGACGACGCACCCATCGTCGAGCACGACGATCTGGTCGGCATGCTCGACCGTCGACAAGCGGTGTGCGATGACCAGCACGGTGCGATCGCGCATCAAGCGTCCCAGCGCATCCTGGATGAGGCGTTCCGATTCGCTATCGAGCGCGCTCGTGGCTTCGTCCAGAATCAGGATCGGGGCGTTCTTGAGCAAGGCGCGCGCAATCGCGATGCGCTGGCGCTGACCACCGGAGAGCAGCGCACCGCCCTCGCCCACCGGACTGTCGAGTCCGGCCGACAGACGCTCGATGAATTCCATTGCATTGGCCGCTCGCGCCGCGCGTTCCACCTCCGTTGACGATGCGTCGCTCATCGCGCCGTAGGCGATATTGCGCCGGATGCTGTCGTTGAACAGGACCACCTGCTGGCCGACCCAGGCGATCTGTCTGCGCAGGCTGTCCAGAGTGTAGTCGGTCAACGGGCGTCCATCGAGAAGCACGGCTCCGCCATTGGGTTCGTAGAAGCGTGGTATCAGACTGGCGAGACTCGATTTGCCGCTGCCCGAGCGCCCGACCAGCGCAGTGACTGTGCCGGCCGTGCAATGCACGCTGACGTCGCGCAACGCGGCATGGCCGGTTTGCGCATAACTCAACGCGATATGGCGCAACTCGATTTCGCCCCGGCAGCGATCGAGTACCCGAGTTCCGGTGTCGGTCTCACCGGCCAGATCGAGGATGGCGAACAGATCCTGGGCAGCGGCCACTCCGCGTTGCAGATTCGCCTGTACCGTGGTCAAGCGCTTGAGCGACGGCAGGATGCCACCCATCGCGAGAATCAGCGCAGTGAAGGTACCCGGCGAGATCTGCGTGAGCATGCCGGGACGCGTCGCAAAAAAGATGATCATCGCCATCGCCAGCGCTGCGAACACCTGCACCAGCGCGGTCGCGATGCCGTTGGTCGCGGCAATCTTGATGTTCAGCCGGCGATTGTGCTCGCTGACCGCATCGAAGCGGGCATCTTCATAGTGCTGGCCGCCATAGACCTTGACTTCCCGGTGTGCGTTGACCACCTCGTCGACCACGCCGGTCACCGATCCCATCGAACCCTGGATGCGTCTGCCGATACGTCGGTAACGCCGGCTTACCGTGATCACGAGTACCGCCACCAGCGGCACCATCACCAGCAGCGCCAACGTGAGCCGGAAACTGTAGTACAGCATGACCGCGGTCAGCCCGAGCACGGTCAGGCCGTCGACCACCGCGACCTTGACGGCATCGGTCGATGCCTTGGCGACCTGCTCCGCGGTATAGCTGATGCGCGAAATCTGGTGGCCGGAGGATTCACGGTCAAAAAACGCGGAGTGCAGCCTGAGATACTTGCGAAATACGGCCTCGCGAAGCTGTTGCACGACACCGAGGCCAATGTATGCGGTGCCGTAATCGGTCGCGTACGAAGCGACGCCGCGCACCAGAAAGATCGACACGATGATGATCGGCATCCAGAAAATCGTGGTCGGATCGCGCTCGATGAACAGATCATCGAGCATCGGCTTGATTTCGCGCGCGAACAAGGTCAGACAACCGGCGTCAACCATCATTGCGAGCACGGCAATCGCCGCGATGGGCCAATAGCGCCGCGTATGGCCGAGCAGGCGTCGATAGGTCACCCAGGCGCCCGCATCGGCGGGTTGCGAGGGTGCGCCGGTCACTGCGCGGACCGCTTGGCACCCGGCGTGGTCGCGATGCTCAAATGCGTGAAGCCGAGCTGTCCGATCGCGTCCATGGCGGTAACCACGGCCTGATGCGGGGTCATCGCGTCCGCGCGCAGCGTTACCGGCCGATCGCGGCGCTCGCCGGCGACGCGCGCGATCGCGTTCTTCAAAGACTCGATGCTCGGATTGAGCACCTCGTTGTTGCCGATCGAGTAGTGACCTTCGCGGTCGATCACGACGGTCAGCGCGTCGGGAGTTTCGGTCTGCTCCGCCGATTCAGCCTGCGGCAGCGTCACCTTCATGCGCGCCTGCTGCACGAAGGTGGTGGTGAGCACGAAGAACATGAGCAAGGTCAACAGCACGTCGATCAACGAAATCACGTTGATCTCGAAGTCATCCTCACGTCGTGCCGAGGCAATGCGCATCGGTAATCTCAGCGCACCGCGCGCACGGGTTGCGCCGGCACCACATCCGGCTCGCCGCGGGACAACGCCAACTCGTCGGTCAGGGCATTGACCTCGCGCTCCATCTCGATCGACAGATCGTCGACGCGCCCGCGAAAATACCGGTGGAACGCGTACGCCGGTATCGCCACGCACAAGCCACTGGCCGTACATACCAGCGCCTCGCCGATGCCGCCCGCCATCTTCAACGGATCGCCGACACCGCTGATCATGACTGCGAAGAACATCGTGATCAGTCCGAACACGGTCCCGAGCAGACCGAGCAGGGGGGAAATCAACGCAATCGTGCCGAGCGTATTGAGAAACCGCGAGAGTCGATGCACGACATGACGGCCCGCATCCTCGACTCGCTCCTTGACGACTTCGCGCGGCCGGTTGCGCACGACGAGCGCCGCCGCGAGGAGTTCGCCGAGCGGCGAGTTGCTGCGCAAGGCTTCAACATGCTGCGGATCGAGCACGCGCGAGCGCGCCCACTCGCGCACTTCCGCGGCGAGATTGGGCGGTATCACCGCTGCGCGCCGCAGCGACCAGAAGCGCTCCAGAATGATCGCCAGCGCCAGCGCCGAGCACACGAGGATCGGCAACATGGCCCAGCCACCGGCAGTCAGAATCTCGAACACGCAGCAAGCTCCTCGGACAGCCCGTCGCGTCGCACGCAGCGACGCTCCAGGCGGCGATCATACCAGCGAGCTGCCCTGGGCCGATGTGCGACCGGTCACGGCTGTCGCCCGATATCACGGCTCGCGCCACCAGGCGCGGCGCCGTACGCGTGCGCGCGCCGATACCAGCCGCACGCCATCCACGCGAACGTCGATCGCACCCGATCTCGGCGTGCCGAACAATACGATCGATCGTTCGGCGTAGCGCGCCACGACTTCAGGGCGCGGATGCCGGAAACGATTGCGGTAACCGGCCGATACCAGCGCCAGATCAGGCCGCAACGCATCGAGAAACGCATCGCTGGACGACGTATTGCTGCCGTGATGAGGAACGATCAACAACAACGGGTGAGATATCGTCGCGAGCGCCATCGGCAACGTGGATTCGATACGTTCGGAGATATCGCCGGTCAGCAGCGCACTGCCGTGGCGAGAGCTGACGACGAGCACGCATGAACGATCGTTGTTGGCCGCAGGCAGATTCGTCGGAGGCGAAACGATGCGAAATTGCACCTGGTTCCAGACCCATCGTTCTCCCGCAACGCACTGGCGCGCCGGGATTGCAAGACGCCCGGGTTCACCACTTTCGCTGACGCGCGGCTTCATGGCGAGCGCCACCGCTCGCGCACCACCTGCGTGATCGTTGTCGCCGTGGCTGATGATGAGACGGTCCAGACGATCGATGCCGAGCGCACGCAGGGCCGGGACCACGACCGCATCACCCAGATCGAAGCCGGATGGATAACGCGCACCGGCATCGTAGATCAAGGCGTGATCGGCGGTGCGAACGAGCACCGAAAGCCCTTGACCGACATCGAGCAGCAGCACCTCGAAATCGCCGGCTGCGGGGGCGTCGCGCGCAGGAAACACCAGTGGCAGAAGCAGCACAGGACCCAGCCAGCGCACCGGCACCCCGCGCGGCGCAAGACACCAGATCACGCCGATCAACGCAAGCAGCAGGCTCCACCACGATGCCTGCGGGAAATGTACCTGCGCCAGCGGCAGTTCGGCCATCCGCTCAAGCAGCCACCACAAGGGCGCCAGCGCGATCCAGGCCAGCTTGACCAGCGAAATGCCGATCGCCGGCGCGAACCACAACACAAATCCCGCCGCGACAATCAGCGGTACGACCACGAAGCTGACCCATGGCACGGCAACGAGGTTTGCCAGCGGCCCGACCAGCGAGGCCTGACCGAACAACCAGACCGTCAGCGGCAGCAATGCCACGCTCAACGCAATTTGCGCGCGCGGCAATTCGCGCCACCACGGCGAGTTGCCCGCGCGCGGCGACAGGATCAACAGCAAGACTGCCACACCGGCAAACGAGAGCCAGAAGCCCGGCGCAAGCAGCGCCAGCGGATCCCACAGCACCAGAGCCAGTGCCGCCAGCATCAGCGTACGCACCACGGATTGCGCGCGGCGCAGGTGGCGCGCGAGCAACGCCGTGCCGATCATCAGCAGGCTGCGCAAGGTCGGCACGCCGAGACCGGCAAGCAAGCCATAGCCACATGCGAACACCAGAGCCGCCGGCGCTTCCAGCAGCGGGCCCGGCACTCGCAGTGTCAAGCGCGGGAAGACTTTCCAGAGGCCCCGGGCAAGCAGCGCGCCAAACACCGCAAACAACCCGATATGCAAACCCGATATCGACACCAGATGGCTGATGCCGGTGGCACGCAGCACGCGCCAGTCGAATTCGTCGAGCGCACGCCGGTCGCCGACCGCGAGCGACTGCAATACCGCCGTTACCGGGCCCGCTGGAACATGGGAGGCAATCGCATCGCTGATCCGAAGGCGCAGGCGGTCCACGCACCATCCGTCGCCGGCAAAGAGTGCGCGATCAAGCGTGTCGTCGCGCACGTAGCCGGTAGCCACGATGCCGCTTTGCGCCGCATAGCGCTCGAAATCGAAACCGCCCGGATTGATCAGTCCTCGCGGGCGCTTGAGCCGCAGGGTCAGCGCCCAATGCGAACAAGGTGGCAGGATCGGCGCCGTATCGTACCAGCTGAGCCGCACGTGGCCCCCGAATTCGATCGGGTGGCCCCGGAAGGATGCGCTCAGCACGCGAAAATCGAAACGACTGCTGCGCCCTTGCGGCTCCGGCAAGCCGACAATCCGGCCGATGACCTGGATGTCCTGCCCTTCCAATGCAGACGGCAGTCGCTCGAGCATCGCGCAGTCCGCACGCAGAGCGCACCAGGCGAAACCGAGCACCACGCAGGCGATCGCGGTCGGCACGCGCCGTACCGGCAGCAATAACGCAGCAAGAGCGAGCAGAACGTAATCGCGGGCTTCGCCCGGAAGCGCCGGCACCAGGTGTACGGCCAGCGCTCCCGCGAATACCGCGAGCAGCGCGCCCGTGGTCGGCCGCGGGATTCGCAACTCATTGCACAGCCAATGCCGGTCGGCAATAGCGACCGGCCCGTGCATGATCAGGACCCGGATTGCGCGGCGCCGTGCAGGCGTCCGCCTGAAAGTTCCAGCACGCGGTCCGTGCGCGCGGCGAGTGCGTGATCATGGGTGACCAGCACCAGGGCGGTACCGATC
>JBAVZT010000462.1:0-3953 GCA_049588955.1 Rhodanobacteraceae bacterium
TCGAATTGCCGCGCGGCCGCTTCGGCCTTCGCCCGCGTTCGGTTCCCGACCGCGACCAGCAGCCCGGCCTGCGCGAGATGACCCGACATCGGCAAACCCATGGCGCCAAGCCCGACGAATCCCGCGCGTATCGAGTCAGTCATCGTGCTCCCCATTTTTCCGCCATTTGTCACGGTGTCTCGGCCAGATAGGTGTAGGCCGTCAGACCTGCTTCGAGCGCCGTGCGGAGGCGCTCGGCCTCGGCGCCCTCGATGCCGGCGCTTGCGAGCTTTCCGCGATAGCTTGCGCGCAGCGCGGCAAGATCGTAGCCGACGTAGTCGAGCATCACGTCGGCATTGTCGCCGCGCTTGACGTGATCGAGCTCGTAGCCGGTCGCGGTCAGACGCACATTGATCGCATCGGTGTCGCCGAACAGGTTGTGGATATCGCCGAGGGTTTCCTGGTAGGCGCCGACCAGAAAGATACCGAGGCGATACGGCGTATCCGGTTGCAGCGCGTGCAGCGGCAGGCTGAACCCGACACCATCGGCGTTGACGTAGCGATCGATGCGACCGTCGGAATCGCAGGTCAGATCGGCGATCACGCCGCGCCGCGCAGGTTCGATGTCGAGACCCGCAATCGGCACGATCGGAAACACCTGATCGATCGCCCAGACATCCGGTATCGATTCGAACACCGAGAAATTGACGAAATACTTGTCGACCAGTTTTTGATCGAGTTCGTCGAGCGCCTGACGATGCGCGCGCTCCTCGGGGCGCAGCCGAACGCGAACGGCGTGCACGATCGCGTGATACAGGTCGTCCAGATGCGCGCGATCGGCGAGCGACAACTGGCCGAGGACATACAGCGAATACCCTTCCGACAGGCGATACTGGGCTTCGTGATACAGCTCGAGCGCGGGGCGCCGGTCGAGATCCGCATGAATCTCGCGCAGATGGCGCAGCACGGCCGGCTCCTCGGCTGCGGCCGGGGCAATCGCGCCGGCCGGAGCCGTTTCGACTTCGCTGACGTTGACCACGAGCACGGCGTGATGCGCGGTCATCGCGCGGCCGGATTCGGTCAACACGTGCGGCGGCGCCACGCCATGTTCGACGCAGGCCTCGGCGAGAGTCTGCACGATGGTTGCGGCGTATTGATCGATACCGTAGTTGATCGAGCAGTCGGAGCGCGAGCGCGTGCCCTCGTAATCGACGCCGAGGCCGCCGCCGACGTCGAGATAGCGGATGGCGAGACCGACACGCGAGAGTTCGGCAAAATAGCGCACCGCTTCGCGCACACCGCCGGCGATGTCGCGCACATTCGACATCTGCGAACCCATGTGGAAATGCAGAAGTTGCAGTGCATCGGAGAGGTCGGCGCGCTCGAGATCGTCGAGCAGCTTCAGCAACTGGCGCGGCGTGAGACCGAACTTGGCCTTGTCCCCACCGGTGTTCTGCCAACGGCCGGCGCCGAGGCTGGTCAGGCGCATGCGCACGCCAAGCAGCGGCGCCACTTCGAGCGCGCGCGCTTCCTCGATGACGTATGCGAGCTCGGACGGCTTTTCGATCACGATGAAGACATCGAGGCCGAGCTTGCGTCCGATCAGGGCGAGCCGGACGTATTCGCGATCCTTGTAACCATTGCAGATGACGATGCTGCCAGCACGTGCGAGCGCAATGACCGCCATCAGTTCCGGTTTGGAGCCCGCCTCGAGGCCAAATCCCGCGCCGGCGGTGAACGCCCCGGCGACGCTGTCGTGTTGATTGACCTTGATCGGATAAACCGCCGTATAGCCTCCGGAATAATTCCACTCGGCCATGGCGCGCGCGAACGCGCCCTGCAATCGCGCAAGGCGATCGCGCAGAATGTCGGCAAAACGCACGAGCAGCGGCAGGCGTAACCCGCGCTCATGCGCGGCATCCACCACATCGATCAGTCGGATCGTCGCCTCGTCGTCGCTGCCGTGCGGACGCACCACGACCATTCCGGACGCATCGATGTCGAAATATCCCGCGCTCCAGTGCCGCATGGCGTAAGTGCGGCGTGCCGCGTCGATACTCCAGGCTTTGCTCATGTCGTTTCCAGACGTTGCCGGTCGCGCCAAGGCGCGGCGTCGTATTGTAGCGAGCGCCAGCGTGCTGATGTCGCTCGCGCACGGACCCGCTACAATTGCAGGCAAATCCCGATGCGTTCCGATCGCGCCAACGTCAGGCGGCGCGAGTGAAAGATTGCGCAACCTCCCGATCATTCCCGAAACCCGAATACGGCGCGCACACTTCATGTCCGAGCAAAGCTGGTTCACCGAACAGCACGCCCACACCGGTTCGTCGATCGGCTTTCGGGTGAAACAGCGATTGCACGCGGAAAAAACGCCTTACCAGACGATCGAGATCTACGACACCACCGATTGGGGCAGATTGATGGTCATCGACGGCTGCGTGATGGTGACCAGCCGCGACAACTTCCTCTACCACGAGATGATGGCGCACCCGGCGCTGTTCACCCACGCACGCGCCAAACGGGTCGTCGTCATAGGAGGCGGTGATTGCGGAACGCTGCGCGAGGTGTTGCGTCACGAAGAAGTCGAGAACGCCATCCAGGTGGAGATCGACGAGCGCGTGACTCGGCTCGCGGAGAAGTATTTTCCGGAATTGTGCGAGGCGAATTCGGATGAGCGCGCGGAACTGCGGTTCATTGACGGCATTCGCTACATGGCCGACTGCGAGGCCGAATCGACCGACGTGATCATCGTCGATTCGACCGACCCGGTCGGTCCGGCCGAAGGGCTTTTCAACATGGCCTTCTACGCAAGTTGCCAGCGTGCGTTGCGGCAGGGCGGCATTCTGGTGCAGCAGTCCGAATCGCCTCTGGGTCATCTGGACCTGATCAAGTCGATGCGCACGGCGATGCGCGCGGCCGAATTCCAGGCGACACGCACGCTGACCTTTCCGCAGCCGTGCTATCCGACCGGCTGGTGGAGCTGCACACTGGCGCGCAAGGGCGCCGATCTTGCCGGGTTCCGCGAACGCGGCGCGGCCACCAAGCGCTTCAAGACACGCTATTACAACGCCGAAATCCATCGGGCGGCGCTCGCCTATCCCGAGTTCATGCGTGAAGCGTTCGGCGAATAGGTGCTTGCGGGGGCGTCTAATCGGGAGTGCCCTTCACACGATCGGCGGGGACCTGTCCGGACCTTCCTTGGTAAGCTTCGCGTCATCGGTGCCAGTGGGGCGGATCCATGATCGTTGCATCGCTGATGACCATCGCGCTCGCTGCAACCGCGCAAGCCGCCAGAGCTCGCCCGGATGCCGCGGGTGCCGGCGATTCCGGCGCCGCAACAACGAGCGTGGTGCACGCTGCAAGCGATGCGAACACCAGCGGAGCGACGCTCGAGCAGCAGGCGAAAGCCGCATTCGCCAGCTATTCCCAGTGGCAAGACAATCTTCACGATGCGCTGGCCGGCAGCGCCAAACCACGCGACTGGGCACTCGCCTCGCAGCTTTATTTCGCCGATACCGATGACGCCGCGCCTGTGCTACGGCCCGATCGCGAAGAACTGCTCGATCGTGCGATGCAAGACGCACCGGATGATTTTCTCGTGCAGTGGCTGGTCGCCAACGATCGTGCGGTCGGCGCAACCTGTGAGGCCCGCCCATCACCCGATGAGCCGCTCGCCAACCTCGAACGCATCGGGCCGGACAACGCCGCCACCTGGTTGCTCGTGCTGACCATCGCCGCTGATCGGCGCGACCCGCCGGCGGTCGATGACGCGCTGGCGCGCATGGCCGCAAGCTCGCGCTACGACGAGCCGCACGATGAACTGGTCAGCGCGTGGCTCGACGTATACGACATGCAACCACCGCCTCCCGCAAGCTGGGCATCGCTGACCGGCAGCGCCGGCGCATCGACAACATACTCGCGGTTCGTGCTCGCCCAATCCGCGGCGGCCATGGTTATGCCGGGCTACGAACCGC
>JBAVZT010000463.1:0-5661 GCA_049588955.1 Rhodanobacteraceae bacterium
GTGGAGCACGCCGGGCTGCCGGCAATATCGATGGTGCACGTGAAGCCTACGCGGCAAGCACCACCGCCGCGCCCGGCTATGTGACAGGCTGGCTCAATCTCGCCGCGCTCGAACTCGCCCGCGCAAACACGGCCGAAGCCGAGCGCCTCGCGCGCCACGCGACCAGCCTCGCCCCATCGTACGGCGAAGGGTGGCTGCTGCTTGGTCATGTTCTGGCTGCACGGCACCGTTATGCGCACGCGCAGGCCGCCTATGCCAGCGCAGCGCGCGCGGACGCCGGCGATGCACGGTTTGCCTACCAGATCGGCTTGATGGCCGAAGAGCAGGATCACCTCGCCGAGGCGGTCGGCGCGTACCAGCGCGCGCTCGAACTCTCACCCGACTTCGATGCGGCTCTCGGCCAACTGGCGTTCGTCAAGCGGCGCCTTTGCGACTGGCAGGATCTGGACCGGATCTCGGCACGGCTTTGCGAGCGGGCGAGCGCCGGATCTCCCGATGTCGCTCCGTTTGGTTTTCTTGCCGAACCCTCAACAGCGGCCGAACAGTTGCAGGCGGCCTCCACTACCGCCGCGCGCATCGATGAGGCCATGGCGGCGGAACGTGTGCGACTTGCTTTCGTCCATCCCCGCCTGCCGCCGGATGCGCCGCTGCGGGTCGGCTTCGTATCGAACGGCTTCGGCAAACATCCGACCGGTCTGTTGACGGTTGCCCTGTTCGAAGCGCTGCAAGCCGGGCCGGTCGAAACGCACTTGTTCGCAAGCGCACCAGACGACGGCAGCGCAATCAGCCGACGGCTGCATCTGACCGGACGCTGGCACGATGTCGCAGGTCAATCGCCGGCCACGGTCGCCGCTGCCGTGCACGCCGCGCACATCGAGATTCTGATCGACCTGCGCGTGTGGGCCGCCGGCGGCATGGCCGAGATGTTTGCTTTGCGCCCGGCACCCATTCAGGTGAACTGGCTCGCCTATCCGGGCACCTCGGGTGCTCCCTGGATTGATTACATCATCGCCGATCGCATCGTGTTGCCGGATGCCGCACGCGGCGACTTCTCCGAGCACG
This sequence comes from Rhodanobacteraceae bacterium, assembly GCA_049588955.1. Lineage (GTDB taxonomy): Bacteria > Pseudomonadota > Gammaproteobacteria > Xanthomonadales > Rhodanobacteraceae > Dokdonella_A. Next base: position 1,063 of record JBAVZT010000463.1, read on the forward strand.
TCGCGTGGCTGCCACGCTGCTACCAGCCGTCCGATCCGGGCCGCGAAGTCGGCCTGCCGCCGCCCCGCGCAGCCTGCGGGCTGCCCGATTCGGGTCCGGTTTTCGCCTGCTTCAACAACAGCTACAAGCTCAATCGCACCAGTTTCGAGCGCATGCTCGCAATCGTGCGCGCGATCCCCGATGCGACGCTGTGGCTGCTGTCCGGACCCGAGGACTCGGACCATCGGCTGCGCGCGTGCGCCGCGCGCGACTCGATTGCAGCGGAGCGTCTGGTATTCATGGACAAGCTGCCGCACGCCGATTATCTCGCGCGCTATCGGCATGCCGATCTGTTTCTCGACACCGCCCCATACAACGCGCATACGACTGCGTCGGACGCGCTCTGGGCCGGCTGTCCGCTGCTCACCGTCGCCGGCGACACCTTCGCGAGCCGCGTCGCAGCGAGCCTCAATCATCATCTGGGCATGGACGCCCTCAACGCGAAAGACGACGCGGCATTCATCGACTTGGCCACACGTCTCGGGCGCGATGCCGACGCACGCACGCGACTGCGATCGGAACTGGCCGAGCGCAAGCGCGACCACGGCTTGTTCGACATGCTGGGCTACGCGCAGGATTTTTCTGCGCTGCTGCTGCGCATGGCATCGCTGCATCGCAGCGGGAATGCACCCAGATCGTTGCCGGACTGGAACCCGTCCTAGAATCGATTCGCACTGAGCCCTTCGAGGAGCCAAGGGCAGATGTGGACGCGCAGCGCCGAAGTCGAAGGGAATCGGACGCCAGAGAATTCGACTCGCTTGCTTTGCCAGTCGAGGTTGGTGCCGGTCCGACAACGAATGTGATGCGCACTGCACTTCCAACTGCCAAGCTGCGCGTATCATGTCCGCGCCTGCCGGAGAAAATCGCCGGCGTCCGGATTTCGGGAGCGATCTTGAGCGTTCAATCCGAGTTCTTGCCGCTGACTCTTTGCGTGCTGACCGTGTCCGACTCGCGCACGCCGGACAACGACGGCTCGGGCGATTTTCTCGCGCTCGCGCTCGGCCAGGCCGGGCACCAGCTCGGTGAACGCCTGATCGTCGAGGACAACCGCTACCGGATTCGCGCGCATGTCTCGCGCTGGATTGCGGACGAAAATGTGCACGGCGTGCTGATCACCGGTGGCACCGGTTTCACCGGGCGCGATTCGACGCCGGAAGCCGTCGCGCCGTTGCTTGACAAGGAGATGCCGGGTTTCGGCGAGTTGTTTCGCCAGATCAGCTACGAGGAAATCGGCACCTCGAGTCTGCAATCGCGCGCGTTCGCGGGTCTTGCCAACGGGACGTTCATATTCTGTCTGCCCGGATCCCCATCGGCGTGCCGAACGGCCTGGGACAAACTGATCCGCAGCCAGCTCGATGCGACCACGCGCCCGTGCAACCTCGCGGGCCTGATGCCGCGCCTCAACGAACCAGCTTGATCGACACTCCAACATGAAATCACACAGGCACCAGAAATACGGACACGCAATCAACCAACTTCACGTCGAACTGGTCGACCTGCAGCGCTGGATCATCGCCACCGGGCGACGCGTCCTGCTGCTGTTCGAAGGCCGCGATGCGGCCGGCAAGGGCGGCGTCATCAAGGCCATCAGCGAACCACTCAACACGCGTTACACGCGTATCGTCGCACTGCCCAAACCGAACGAACGCGAACGCACGCAATGGTATTTCCAGCGTTACATCGAGCATCTGCCCGCAGCCGGTGAACTCGTGTTGTTCGATCGCAGCTGGTACAACCGCGCCGGGGTCGAGCAGGTCATGGGTTTCTGCACCGCGGCCGAGTACGGACAATTCCTGGCGAACTGTCCGGTCTTCGAAAAACTGCTGACCGACGACGGCATTATCCTGCTCAAGTACTGGCTCGCGGTCGACCAGAAGCAGCAGGAGGAACGTTTCGGCGAACGCGCAACCGACCCGCTCAAGCGCTGGAAGATCTCCCCCATCGACCTCAAGGCACGCGAACAATACGCGGCCTATGGCAAGGCGCGCGAAACCATGCTCAAAGCCACCAACAGCGAAACGGCGCCGTGGTTCGTCGCCAACTTCAACGACCAGAAACGCGGCCGCCTGAACCTGATCAGGCATTTGCTCGACCGTCTGCCCGAACGCACGCCACCTGACAAGCCGTTGCGTCTGTCCAAACTCAAGGCCGCGCCGCAACGCGAGAAACTGAGCAATCCGAAGCTATGGATACCCGAGTCTTATTGAGTCGGACGCGCTTTCAGATTGCTCGAAATCCGACGAACTGCTGCTCAGGCAATTCCTCGCGCGATACCGATTCCACGCGCGCGTGGGCCGGGCCATGTGCAAGCCAGGTCTGCAATGCGGCCAGCGCCGCGGCGTCGCCGCTGGCGATGATCTCGACGCGCCCGTCAGTGAGGTTGCGCGCATGGCCGCCAATGCCGAGTCGCAGCGCCTCGGTGCGCGTGGACGCTCGGAAATAAACCCCTTGCACGTACCCGCTCACGAGAAATCGCGCGCTAGGCATTCGTCGATCATCCTTTCGCCGGCGGCTTCCATGCTGCGATCACGGCTTCAAGTTCGTGCACCGTGACGGGGCCGAGGAATCGCTTCGCAACGGTACCGTCCGGAGCGATCACGACCGTCGTCGGCAAACCGCGCGGGACACCGAAATCGGCCGGTGGTTTGGCAGTATCGACGCGCGCAACCGGATAGGCAACCGGATGCTTCTCGAGGAACGCCTCGACGTCGGCGCGGCCGGTTTCCTCGAAATCGAGGCCGATCGCGTCGACGTTCTGGTTCGACGAAACGAACGTCGACAGGTCGGGCATTTCCTTTATGCATGGCGAGCACCAGGTCGCCCAGAAATTCACAATAACCCAGTGCCCGCGCTTGCTCGCGAGATCGAACCGGGAACCGTCGAGCGTGGTTAGCTTGAGCGCTGGTCGCGTCGCGGGTTCGGACGCGTGCGTGCGCGTGCCCGGGGCAAGGCCGAATGCGCCGGTCGCAATCTGGCAACACAGGATTGCGGTCAAGGGAAGTTTCATGACGCCTCCGAAGCCGATGAAATCTTTGCGTTGGGATGTGGTTTCCGCTCCACCATGGGCCGATCCACGGGCGCAAACAGCTCGTCCAGCGGCACGTCGAGTCCATGGCGCAGGCGGTCGGCAATCTCGGTCAACAGCTCCGTCGTGCGTTGACGTTGCTCGCCGGCGAGGTGCGGCGCATCCAGAGGTAACCGGTAGCCGCCGGCTTCGTAGACATCGATGAGACGCACCCTGGACAGATCGCGTATCAACACCCATTCGCCCGATTCACTTCGTCGTACCAGGCCGGCCCGGTTCAGATCGCTCAGATAGCGTTGCAGCAGCTCGTCGGTCAGATACGGTTCGGCCGCCAGCAGCGTTTCGCTGTGCAAGCCGTGGCCACACCGTTGCGCCGCCGCAAAGTGGCCGAGCACGCGCAACAGGCCGGTGAATTCCTGGCCGGGTGGCAGACGCAACTCGGGCGGACGGTAGTCGAACGCGCTGAGCGACGCGGTGATCGAGGCGCCAAACAACACGATCACCCATGACAGGTAAATCCAGATGATGAATACCGGCACCATCGCGAGGGCCCCGTAGATTTCCTCGTAGTTGGCATAGCGCGTCACGTAAAAGGCGAAACTGCGTTTGGCCGCCTCGAACAGCGCAGCCGCCAGCAATGATCCGAGCGCGGCATGACGAAACTGCACAGTACGGTTCGGGATCGCCATGTAGCCGGCCAGCAAGGCGGTCCATACGATCAGGAACGGCAGCACGGAAAGCACTCGCGCCTTGAGCGAGACCTGGGTTCCGGAAACATCGATGAACGGCAAGGCCAGCAGGTAGGAACTCACAGCAAGCGCGGCTACCAGCAGCAGCGGACCCAAGGTCAGCGTGCTCCAGTAGACGACGAAACGCGAAGATGCACTGCGGGCTGTCTGCACGCGCCAGATGCGATTGAATGCGTCTTCGATGCTCATCATCAAGGCAATCGCACTGAACAACAGGACCAGAACGCCGACAATGGTCGCCTTGTTCGCATTTCCGGCAAATTGGGTCACGTAGTTCTGTACGGTGCCGCCAGCGGCCGGAACGAAATTGGAAAATGCGAAATCGGCCAGCTTCTGGCGCCAGCCGGCAAAACCCGGGAACGCGGCCAGGATTCCCAGGATCGCAGTCGTCAACGGCACGATCGCGAACACCGTCGTGAACGACAGCGCTCCGGCAACCTGCAGGCAACGATCCTCGATGAATCGATGCCAGGTGAAATGGAAAAACGCACTCACCCGTTCGCGATCGTAGCGCGGATTCTTCGCTGTATCCTTCGGACTGGCGCCGGGCATGGGTGGAGATTAGCAGGCCCAAAACGGACTGTCGCTCAACGCAAGGTCTGATCGCGATGGCCGTCAAATTGCAATAGGCTGTATTTCAACTGCCGATCGGACGCAGCGGACACATGAGCGAAATCCTGATTCTCTACTACAGCCGCGACGGAGCCGTCGCCGACCTCGCGCGATTCGTCGCGCGCGGCGTCGAGGAGGTTGCCGGCATGGGTGCGCGCCGGCGCAGCGTACCTG